>JAHEYM010000274.1 GCA_023251595.1 Bacteroidota bacterium | reverse complement strand
AAATGGCTTTCCCCATTCTCCCTCTTTCATCAAATCGAACATCCTTGACGGGCGCGGGGAAATGGTGGTGGCGTCTTTTACCCGGGATTTTATCCCTGGCTATTCGGGTTGAAGTCCTGCGGACTTCCTAGCTGTTTTCGATTCAAGGAATCATGGACAGGAACGTAGAAATGCCTTTCCCCATATTCACTTTTTCATAAAATTGTTCACCCTTGACGGGTGCCGGGAAATGGTGGGGCATCATTCAACCCGGGATTTCATCCCGGGCTACCAACCTTTCACCCCTCTGGGGTTTTTGATTGTTCGTATTCTCCAACCCTTCAACTTTTCAACCTTTCAACTTTTCAACCCTTCAACCTTTCAACCCTTCAACCTATCAACCTATCAACCGATCAACCGATCAAAAAATGCTGAGTCAAAATTTATGTATATTTGTACTGACCGACGTTTTCGCGGACTCACACATTAATGCCAATGCTGACCGTAGCCCCTGTTTCACCTAAAATCTCCGAGAGTTGGAAACTTCGTCTGGCTGACGAATTCAATGCTCCTTATTTCGCGGAATTGAAGAATTTTCTTTTGCAGGAAAAAAAGATTGGGGTGAAGGTTTTTCCCCCGGGAAATAAAATATTTAATGCATTTGATCTTACCCCATTTGAAGAGGTGAAAGTTGTGATTTTAGGTCAGGATCCTTATCATGGAACGGGACAAGCGCACGGACTTTGTTTCTCTGTTCCGGATGGGGTGAAACCTCCTCCTTCACTAGTCAATATTTTCAAAGAAATAAAAGAAGATACAGGGATTGAAAATTCTTATTTCAATGGGAATTTAGAATCCTGGGCAAGGCAAGGTGTATTTCTTTTAAATGCGATTCTTACGGTGCGCGAAAATACTCCTGCATCGCATCAGAACCATGGCTGGGAGCAATTTACGGATGCAGTTATTCGTTCGTTGTCCGACCAAAGAGAAGGTATTGTATTTCTTTTATGGGGGAAATTTGCACAATCAAAAGCAACACTTATCGATGCGAAAAAACATTTCATACTTCAGGCGGCCCACCCATCGCCTTTTTCTGCATACGCCGGATTTTTCGGTTGTAAACATTTTTCAACCGTAAATAAAATACTGAGAGAACAAGGCAAAAAAGAAATCGATTGGAAAATTTCATGAAAATTAAAATTGTTGTTATTTCTTTTCTTTTTATATTTTATGGTGAAAATATATTTTCACAAGGAAAATTTCATTTGCAGATTTTACCGATCGACTCCACTACATCTTTAATTATTGGAAGCATAGAAAATAAAATTTTATTAAAAAAAGAATTTAATACAAAGAAAGATCAATCGGGTGAGGTTCAGCAATGTCTTCACCGTCTTTATTCTCTCGGATATTTT
Organism: Bacteroidota bacterium; assembly: GCA_023251595.1. GTDB lineage: Bacteria > Bacteroidota > Bacteroidia > AKYH767-A > JABDAW01 > JAHEYM01. Next base: position 4,444 of record JAHEYM010000274.1, on the reverse strand, counting down.
GCCGCATCGTTCGACAGCACCGGCGGTGACAGTCTGAATTTGAAAGTTTATTTGCATGCAGGAGAATCATACAGATGGATAAAACTCTCATCCGGAAATGCCGATCATGTAACCTTACGACAGTCGGGATATTCTGAGAAATTATTTCAGGGAAGCGTATTCAGCATGGAACAAACAGGGAGATTATTTGAGAAGATATTGGAGTCCTGCGAAAATAACGGGTATCCTTTCGCGTCGCTCAGATTAAATAATTTAATATTCGATCATGAGAATGTGTCGGCACAAATTTATCTTCAGAAAAATCGTTTCGTAAAAATCGACAGTATCGTCGTACGTGGTACGGCAAATCTTTCATCGCGTTATTTACAAAGTTATCTTGGAATTAAACCCGGCGATCCATATAATGAATCACTCATCCGAAAAGTTCCTGCACGGGTTCGGGAATTACCATTTGTAACAGAAAAAGAAGGATTTAAAGTATTGTTTTTACAGGAAAACACTAAGTTGATTTTAAATCTCGATAAAAAACAGGCGAGTCAGTTTGATGCAATAGTAGGGGTCATTCCGAACGAAAATTTTGGGGTCCAGGGCGCGCCCAACGAGGGTCAGCGCGTGTTTCTCACGGGTGAAGCACATCTCCGTCTTCACAATGCGTACGGAAAAGGTGAATTATTGGATATCAACTGGAAACAACCGGAGGCGCATACGGCAGATTTAAAAACCGCTCTCCTCTACCCTTTCGTTTTGCGTACTCCGTTTGGAGCGGATTTACAATTTTCACTTTATAAAAAAGATACTACCTATATAGATGCAGATCTCATCACCGGAATTCAATATATTTTGACAGGCGGAAATTATTTAAAAGCATTTGTTCAGAATAAAACTTCTTCATTAATTTCAACCTCCGGACTTCAATATCTCACTGCATTGCCAACTTATGCCGACTACAAAATACAGCGTTACGGGTTGGGCATCCGGACAGAGAAGGTAGACTACAGACTTAATCCAAGAAAAGGATATACACTTACCGCAACGGGCACAGTTGGAACAAAACATATCCTTAAAAATCAGAAGATTGACGAAAAATTATATGACAGTATTCAATTAAAAAGCACGCAATATAATGGTGAATATTCAGGTGATTTATATTTACAAACCGGAAAAAGAACAGTTCTTGATTTGGGGATGAAGGGCGCTTTTTTAATTGCGCCCGATATTTTCAGCAATGAATTATTCAGAATCGGTGGATTAAAATCGCTGAGAGGGTTTGATGAAGAATCTATTCTCGCATCCGATTACACTATTTTCAAGTTGGAGTATCGTTATCTGATGGAAACCAACTCTTATCTCTTCCTCTTCATTAATGGCGCTTCCTGGCATCGAAAGAGCCGGACGAATCCCGCCAGCGACACCCCGATTGGCTTCGGAACGGGAATCACATTCCAGACAAAGCTCGGAATCTTTTCGGTCAGTTACGCGCTGGGACGTGAGTTTTCGAACCCGATCTACTTCAAAAATGCCAAGATTCACTTCGGTTTGATAAACTATTTCTGACCCCTCGCCGGTTCCCGAATTTTTCGTATTTTTACTCCTTCCTACTCGAAGCTACTATGAGGCTCAGACTTACTGTCATTGCTGTTTTACTGCTCTCTTTATCAGGCTGTTTTGTCTCCGACAAACTCAGCAATCAGAATCTTTCATATCTCTATAAATCAGGGGTAAATTTCCTTCATCCCGAGTATACACTTTATCATTTTTCGACCGACAGCACAAGGGTATATTACAAGATAAACACTGACGAATTGCTCTATACGCGTCAGGAAGATCAGAAATTTGGGGCAGTTTTTAAGATTTCATACCGATTGTTCGGGAATGTTGAATCACAGATTGCAACCGATACCGGCTCCGTACAATTGACCGATTCACGGATGGATGAAACGACAAATCTCTTAATCGGACATTTTGATTGCAAATCTGCTAATTGTGTCAGTGGAACGCTGGAATTACGGCTCACGGATTTAAATCGAAAACAATTCGCGCTGAATTTCCTCAGCATAGATAAAAGCACTCCGCAAACGGCACAGTTCTTTTTGATGACACATAAAAATTCAGAAGAACCTTATTTCGATAACTATATAGCTGCAAGCGATTCTGTAAGGATTCGTCACCGAGACGCCGGTGTACACAAATTCTACGTGAAGTATTTTAAAAGAAGTTTTCCGATAGCGGTTCCCCCTTTCGCAATTGAAAATCTCAAAGCATTTGATTACGTAGCTGACAGTTCATTCATCATCGACCTGGCGAAAAATACCGCTTTATGTCTCCCGGGTGAAGGACTATATCACGTGCAAAGTGATAGTTCGGGCAGAGAGGGATTTACAATATTCAGGTTTAAATCCGATTTTCCGGAAGTGTCTAAAATTGATCAATTATTGGAACCCCTTCGATACATCACCTCGCATAAAGAATACGATGATTTAGTGGGAGCATCAAATCAAAAGCTGGCACTGGATAAATTTTGGGTGAATCTCGCCGGAAATCAGGAGCGTGCGCGAGAATTAATCAGGAGATTTTATACAAGAGTGATGAATGCCAACATATTATTTACTTCATATCTCGAAGGTTGGAAAACAGACCGCGGAATTATATATATAGTTTTCGGTGCACCTAATGTTGTATACCGGGGCGAGAACAGCGAAAACTGGACGTATGGCGAAACTGGCGCAATGTTGTCACTCAGTTTCAGTTTTATTAAAGTGAGAAATCCATTCACCTTAAATGATTTTATGTTGAATCGTGCTCCACTATACGAAACGTCATGGTACCGCGCTGTTGATACTTGGAGACAAGGAAGAGTTTATTCAGATTAAATAAATAAATTCCCCTCTCGAGAGGGGTCAGGGGTGTGTCGTGCAAACTGTTGAGAGTCAAAATAAATATGAAAAATAACAGAAATTTAATTACAGGATTACATCCGGTCATTGAAGGAATAAAAAGCGGGAAACAGATCGATACGATTTTCATTCAGGAAAATCTGAAAGGGGAATTAGTATTTGAATTAAAAAAACTAGCAAGAGAAGGCAGGATCCCGTTTAAATTGGTACCGACAGAAAAACTCGACAGAATGGCGCCGGGTAAACATCAGGGTGTGGCTGCGTACTTATCGGGAATTGAATATTTCGATATCGCGGATATTTTGCCAACTATATATGAAAAGGGTGAAGTGCCATTTTTGGTTTTGCTGGACCGGATTACGGATGTCAGAAATTTTGGTGCCATTGCGAGAACAGCCTATGCAGCAGGAGTTCATGCGATGATCATCCCTGCACAGGGCTCCGCGCAGATCAATGAAGATACATTCAGGTCATCGGCAGGTGCACTCCATCACATGACACTCTGTCGCGATCACAATCTGAAAGAAGTTCTCGATTATTTGCATGGAAGCGGAGTTAAGATTGTTGCCTGTACTGAAGATGCAGAAAAGAACTATTTTGAAGTTGATTTCAGTGTTCCGACTGTACTTCTTCTAGGTTCTGAAGAAAATGGAATTTCAAATGAATATCTGAAATATGCGCAGGAATGGGCAAAAATCTCGATGCCGGGAAATATCGGATCGTTAAATGTTTCGGTAGCTGCCGGTATCATCATGTTTGAAGCAGTGAAACAAAAAACCGCAATGAGCAAAGTATAATATATGTTGAATAAATATTATATTATATTTTTCATTGTTAATCTTTTTCTGACGATTTATTATCTTGATGTTTGGAGAAATGCGAACACTACTTCCAGAGTATTGCCTGTTTTATCACACACTTACCATCACACGGCAAATATTGATGACAGGAAAGATGAGACTATCGACAAAGCTTTTGTAGGCGGACATTATTACAGTGACAAAGCACCTTTGCCTGTCTATTCAACCTTTATTTTTTACAAAATACTACAGAAAACAGGCGTTGTGAATGAGTCTCAGGAAAATTCCGCATTCTTAGTCGGAGATATAATCTGCGGAGTAATTCCATTCGTATTGATGGTGATGTTGATTTTTCATTCTATTGTGAAACTCAATCCAAATATTTCACCTGTATACTTAAGCATGATTCCGATTTTCGGCTCTTTTATCTTTGTTTTTGCAGGAACATTTTTCTCACATGTGATGACTGCCATGTTTTTATTATTCGCTTATCATTTACTGAAACAGGATCGGTATTTTATTTTGGCTGGTCTCCTCACGGGGGCGGCATTCCTCTGCGAATTTCCTGCGGGACTCGCTTTTTTTATATGGCCGTTTATTATTTATTTCAGACAGAGAAAAATAATTCCTGTTATGAAGTTCGCAGTCGGTTGTGTTCCGGCAGTGTTGTTGCTAATGTTTTATAACTATAAACTCACCGGAAATCCATTCGATCTTTTATATAACCACGAAGCGTTGGCAGATTTTGCA
>JAHEYM010000273.1 GCA_023251595.1 Bacteroidota bacterium | reverse complement strand
GGAACCTGCCTGAATCCAGGTAAATCCATCGGTCGAATAATAGATTGCAGATGAACCTTGTCCACCCGCTTCTTTTCTGGTTACATCAATTCCTGTGACAGTCGCAGTATAACCTGCGCTCACCGTAATTCTGTATTCCCAATAATAGTCTGCCGGATCACGGTTCGTTGCAACCGGCATACCTGACCACATTCCGCCTTGAGCAAAATTTGATGTTGAAAAACTTGTACCGATCTCTGTCTGCGCCGTAACTCCCGTAGTCGGCGAATATGCCGAGCCTGTCGAAGCCAAACTCCAACTGCCTAATTGCTGAGCGAAGGAGAATTGTGTCAGAAAGATAAACAGAAGGAGAAAGAGAGGTTGAAATACTTTTTTTGAAGTTGTGGAGGGTTTCATGGTTTTTGGGGTTTAGGGTTTGTTTTATCAATAGTGCTGACATTTATGTCAGGTTGATGGGTTGAAGAGTTGAAGATTTAGGTCGAATATTATGAGCGGGAAAATTTATTAAAACCCCTAATCTATTCCCCTATCGAGAGGGGCAGGGGTGTGACCTTGAGACAGTAGAGATTTTGAACATCATCTCTCTTTATATAATTTATTTACTGGAACCATTCATCCGTAAAATGGAACACTGATGATGCAGATTGAGCTGATTAAATATGATTTTATGTTGTGCAAATTCAAAGAAATATTTTTTTATTTGCGTTCATAACTCATAACTCATAACTCATAACTCATAGCTCATAGCTCATAGCTCATACCTCATAGCTACTTAATTGTGCACAATCTTCTTCACCATATTCACCGAATTCGTCTGAACTTTCAGGAAATATATTCCGGGAGCAATATTATTCAACATAATTTCCTTTTTCAAACTTCCCGATTCAATTCCATCATTCACCATAATAACCGTTTGACCCAATTGATTAATTAAATATATTTTCACAGATTCCGGTGTATATAATTCCATTTCAACATATAATAAATCTGTTGCCGGATTCGGATATATATTAATTCCTTCCTCCATCACATAATTGTTTAAATCAGTCGATAAATAATTAGATGGAAGAGAAGTTGCGGAACATCCATTAACATCTGTAACTGTCACCGTGAATAATCCATTCTGTGTAGGTAAATAAGTCTGGTTTGTTGCACCCGTCAACGTTACACTGTTGCGATACCATTGATTGCCTGAAACTGCACTCGACATCAGATTCGGTCCCACCTGTGTAATAACCGGAGTTGGAGGTAATGGAAATACAACCACGTTAAATATACTTGCGGTTCCGGTTCCGCAACTGTTCGATCCGGATACACTGACATTTCCACTATTCGCTCCGACAGTTACCGTAATCGTCGTTGTATTATTTCCGGCCGTTATCGTCCATCCTGCAGGAACAGCCCACGAATAAGAACTCGCATTTGCAATACTGCTGATGAAATAAACCTGTGATGAACCTGCACAAACTGATGGATCGCCGGTAATAAATCCGGCAGCAGCAGGGAGCAATGTAACAGAAACAGAAGTAAATTGCGCGAGACTCGATCCGCAGGCATTATTTGCAGTAACCGTGATATTTCCGGAATTTGATGCGGCAATAACAGTTATTGAATTCGTGGTGGAAGTTCCGCTCCAGCCACCGGGAATAGTCCAGGTATAACTTGTCGCACCCGGCACCGGATTAACTGTATATGTATTCGTACTTCCCTGACACACGGTGAACGTTCCACTGATATTTCCGGGTGAAGATGCAAGTAACGAAATGGTAACAGCCAACGTCTGATCTACTCCGGTTCCGCAAGCATTGACTGCCTCGACAGTAATATTTCCGGCATTGGCACTGGCAGTTGCTGTAATCGATGTGGTCGTAGAACTTCCTGTCCAACCAACCGGTAGGGTCCATACGTAACTCGTTGCACCGGCTACCGGAGAAATGGAATAGGTTTGCGAAGAGCCCTGACATACAGCAGAGTTACCTGTGATTGGACCGGGCTGAACCGGCGTTGGACTTACTGTCACAACCAATGTCTGCGCTATGCTCGTTCCGCAATTATTTGTAGCAGTGACTGAGATAGTCCCACCTGTACTTCCTACGGTTGCGGTGATAGAAGTCGTGGTTGAAGTGCCTACCCAACCTGCAGGCAGGGTCCATGTATAACTGGTCGCACCAACTACTGAAGCGATGGAATAAGTCTGAGAAGAACCCTGACAAACCGTAATTAATCCGTTGATTGCACCGGGTTGAGATGGCGGTGGACCACCACCCATTGTAACGATCAATGTTTGCGAGATGCTCGATCCGCAGGCATTATTTGCGACAACCGAAATGGTACCACCGGCGACTCCGACCGTTGCATTGATCGATGTTGTGGTTGAAGTTCCCGTCCATCCTCCCGGCAATGTCCATGTATAACTGGTCGCTCCGGTAACAGCAGCGATCGAATATATCTCTAAAGAACCTGCACATACAGAAGCATTTCCGGTAATCGGACCGGGTTGTGCGGGTGTAGGAGTGACAGTAACCACGAGGGTTTGCGCAGTACTTGATCCGCAGGCACTGTTAGCAGTAACCGAAATTGTTCCGCCCGTGCTACCCACCGTTGTGGTAATAGAAGTTGTGGTCGAAGTTCCTACCCAACCTCCCGGCAGAGTCCAGGTATAACTGGTCGCTCCCGAAACCGCAGCGATTGAATACGTCTGCGTTGATCCCTGACAAACTGTCGTATTTCCACTGATAGCAAGAGGTTGTGTAGGTGTTTGATTTACAGTCACAGTGCCGCTGGCAGAGACGGTTCCACCACAGGCACTAGTAACAACTACAGTATAGGTAGTAGTTGAAGTCGGGGAATCAGTAATCGCCGCTGTGGTTTGTCCACCGGGCGACCATAGATATGTATATGGTGTTGTTCCGCCACTCACATTTGCCGTCAATGTTGAACTTGAACCGTTACAGATAGGAGAAGCCGAAACACTTACGTTGGCTGAAAGTGGTGTTCCGGAAACCGTGACTGTCGCGGTTGCTGTTCCTGAACAACCATTTACAGTGCCCGTCACAGTGTAGGTTGTAGTGGTGGTGACTCCATTTGCCATCGGATTCGAAATATTCGGGTTGCTTAGAAATGTTATCGGCGACCAACTAAATGTCGGAGTCACTGTTGACCCATAAGTTACAGTGATAGTGGCGTAGTCAGCTCCAAGTGTTCCGGCATTCTGAAATCCATAGCAGTAAGCAGTATTCACCAGAAATGTATTTAAACCGCCGACTACATAACTTCCTACGGCAGGATTGATGGTAATGATAGGTGGAGTGGCATAAGCACAAGCGCAATTGCTTACGGTACTGTTAAAACTACCGGTTGTCACCGCGTTCAAAACTGTCGTATGAGTAGTGCCGACTGCAGCACATTCAACGCCTTGTCCAAATTGAACCTGAATACTTGTGACAGTTCCGGAACCTGTATCTGTCCAGGTAAAACCGGGTTGAGATGCCGAGCAAACTGAATAAGGTCCATTCCCGCAATTATTTCCGCAATTCACGATAGCGCCTGCAGCAACATGATATACGATGGTCGTTGCAACAGGCACAGTAGCGTCTAATTGACTATTTCCTCCACTGCAGATGCTTGAAGGTGTTGCAGAAGCCGTAACGACAGGAGTCGGTTGAACAGTCACGGTAACCGAGCTCGAAACTGAACATCCCGGCATAAATTCTACCGTCATATCTTGCGTTCCGGCACTACATGTTATACCGTTGATTCCACCCCAATTTGAGTTGTTGATACAAGGTCTGACGATATAACCCGTTGAACACTGACAAACATCACCGTCTGCACTCAATTCCATCGGCGGATTTGGTGGACCCCCGCATGCATTTCCAACATTCCAGGTTCTTCCATCTGAAACCCAACTTCCGGTCGTTCCACCGTAAAGAGCTGCAGCAATTTGTGCAGCAATTGTTGGATCCGTTACCGAAACGCCGACAGGATCATTTGTTCCTCTCATGTTCAGCGTGGAATAGGATTGAGGTATTAACTGAGCCCTGAATAAATCCCATTGAGTGCATTGAGCTGTTGATGTCGAACCGCTGACAAAAGTTTGTGTGAAGGTGATAGGTGATCCGCTTCCTGATCCGATACCTGTACATGTATATGTAGTAGTCGTTGTGGGTGAAGCGATGACGGTCGAACCGGTTGTGGTGTTTAAACCCGCAGAAGGCGACCATATATAAGAAGTTGCACCGCCTGTTGCAGTAAGTATTACGCTACCCGAACTGCAGATAACGCCGTTCGATGGAGTCATCGTGACGGTAGGCGTAGGATCAATGATCGAAACAGTCGTATTTGCTGTAGAAACACTTCCGCAATTATCGGTAACAGTTACGGTATAGGTAGTGTTCGCAACCGGTGAAACGGTATTCACCTGCGTCGTGGCACCTCCGGGTGACCAACTAAAAGTATAAGGGGAAACACCGGAACTTACGTTGGCAGTTAATGTGCTCGAACCGCCTGCACAAATCGTAGCGGATGAATTGGTGATTGTTGTGGAAGGGGTTCCACCGATTGTTATAGCGGCAGTGGCTATCGCTGAGCATCCGTTCGCAGTCGCAGTAACTGTATATGTAATCGGAGAGTTAATTCCGGATGCTACCGGATTGTAAATAAGTGGATCTGATAAGTTGGTTGTAGGTGACCATGAGAATGTCGGTGTCACCGGTACGCCATAAGTTACAGTAATGGTCGCATAGTCAGTACCAAGTGTTCCCGCATTCTGAAATCCATAGCAGTAGGCTGTATTCACCAAAAAAGTATTTAAACCGCCAACCACGTAACTTCCTACGGCAGGATTGATGGTAATGATGGGTGGAGTAGCATAAGCACAGGCGCAATTGCTCACGGTGCTGTTAAAACTGCCTGTCGTTGTTCCATTAAGAACCGTAGTGTGATTGGTTCCTACTGCAGCACACTCAACTCCTTGTCCAAACTGAACCTGAATAGCAGAAACAGCACCTGAACCAATATCTGTCCAGGTAAATCCCGGCTGAGCAACTGAGCAAACTGAATAAGGTCCGTTCCCGCAATTATTTCCGCAATTCACGATGGCACCTGCCGCAACATGGTAAACGATGGTTGATGATACAGATCCTGTCGCATTTAACTGACTCGAACCACCTGTGCAAATATTGGAAGGAGTCGCCGATGCGGTTGTAATGGGCGTTTCATTGATTACAAGATCAACACCATTGTCGGTTCCGGTTGTTATCGGATTATCACTAACGACACGAATTCTATAAAGTGTACCACTAAGCGTTAAGCATGGAATAAGGGCGTTGATATTTCCACTGGCAGAAATACTGGAAAGAGTGCCGATATTTACCGGCGTGGCAAAACTGCCATTTGCATCCGAGAGTTGTACAGTAAAAATATTTCCTGCGGTGAAAGCCCCGGTGCTTGTATATGGAACCACGATCGAAGCGCAGGAACAAAACGGACTTCCCGAAACGGTTCCTGTTGCGATGGTATTGGCGTTGGCATTCGAAGAAAAAATCGTCTGAAAAACGACACCCGCAATCATGACAAGTATTGAGTGTTTGACGAACGAATTAAAGCCGGACTTTGTGTTTGTAAGGGTTGTAGTCATATCGGATGTATTGTGTGGTTTGAATGGTAAAGATAAAAAAGATATTTCACACTCTGATCACAGAATTTTGAGTTGCATTAGAATCGAAAGAATTCCCCTTATATGTTTGCATTTGCAAAGTTAAAAAGAAAAAGCTAATCTTGTCTGTGTGAGGAGGATCGCCCCTTAGTGCTTGACACTGTTCGAGAGTTTCTCCCCCCAGTCAAGT
>JAHEYM010000272.1 GCA_023251595.1 Bacteroidota bacterium | reverse complement strand
GACCAAAAAGCATGCGTTCCTGATAAGAAACCACCCTTAAATCGAGAGTTTAAAGTAAGCACCCCGTGAACTGCATCTTTTTTTGATCGACTCGAAGCCGTATTATTGCCGCAAAAAACTATGGCAAATAGAAAAAGGGGCGACAATGCTAACAACAAGAAGATGCTCACACTTGCACACCGGTATCTGACAGGCGATATTACATGCATGGAGTTTTGTTCACGACATGGATTAGTATACGGCGCTTTTCAGTACTGGCTCAAGAAATATCGTCGGGTTGATAAGGAAAAGAAAAAAGAGCGGTTTCTTCCTATGCGGATCAGTGCCACATTGCCAGGTGCTGGGGATGAGCCTGAAGTAGAGATTATATACACTGATGGTATCCGGCTGCGTATTCGTGGAATCAGGAATATAGAATTTATCAAGCCACTTCTGCCGTCATTGATCACGCGATGATAAATTTTTCCAGCGCACAGCGTTATTTCTTATACTCCGGATTCACCGATATGCGAAAGAGTTTTGATGGTCTTTCGGGAATCATCATCGACAAGATGAAGCAGAACATTTATTCGCGAGATGTTTTTATTTTCATCAATAAACGAAGTAACCGAATTAAATTCATGGTCTGGGACCGTAGCGGTTTTGTTATTTATTACAAACGCCTGGAAAAAGGAACGTTCGAACTGCCTTCATCTGAAAAAAAAGTTACCGGTATAGAATTGCAGTGGGATGAATTGGTTTTAATTCTTGAAGGAATCAAACTTTCTTCTGTAAAAAGGAGAATGCGATATGATAATCCGGGGTTATCAACATATTCAAGGGCGATATAAACAGTTTTTCTTTTACCGTCTAAAATCGAGTAATATCAACAATATCTGTACGACAATGTTGGTAAATTATTCTGTATATTTTGTTGTCAGCAATCATTTTTATATATTATCTTTACCGCATGGATATTCGATATTCTGTGATGACAAGGGACGCTCTAATTGAGGCTAATGTTGCATTGCAATCGCAGAATAAAATATATGCCGAGAAGTTAGCAGAGTTAACGACCCATAATAAAATTAATGACGATAAAATAGAACAACTGAGTTTCCAACTCAAAGAATTACAACGGATGTTGTTTGGTTCCAAGAGCGAACGATTTCTTTTTACCGCACCTAATCAGCTTGGATTATTCGCACCGGTTCCTGAACCTCCCGTTGAAGAAAAGAAAATAGGCGTTCCTTCACATGAGCGGTCTAAGCGAAAAGAAAAACCGGTACGTTCAGTTATTCCCGCTCATTTTAAAAGAGTGGATGTTCCAATCGAACTCACAGAAGATACGACAGAGCTGGTGGAAATCGGTGAAGTGGTATCAGAACACTACGAATATACACCAGGTAGTATTTATGTTGCGCGAATCGTACGCAAAAAATATGCAGATCCGAAAAATCCGGATCGCGGTGTGTTGATTGCACCAATGCCATCCATGCCGATTGATAAATGTCTTGCAGGAGCTACACTTCTCGCAATAATAATTATTGATAAATATTGCGATCACATTCCATTATACCGCCAGAGAGCACGTTTAAAAAGAGCAGGTATTTTTATTTCAAGTTCCACATTTGACGGTTGGTTCAAACAAAGTTGTGATCTGTTGTTTCCACTCTATGAAGCATTATGCAAAGAAGTATTTTCCTGCGATTATCTGGGAGTAGACGAAACACCTATACCTGTAATGGACAAGGAGACAAAGGGCAAAACCCATCGTGGTTGGTATTGGGTATTTCATGATGTATTAAACGGTCTTGTTGTTTTCAATTATAAACCGGGTCGTGACGGTGATGCACCGGAGGATCATTTGAAAGATTTTAAAGGTCATCTTCAGACGGATGCCTATGGAGTATATAAAAAATATGAAACCAGACCAGGTATCATTCCGGTGGGTTGTATGACGCATAACAGAAGATATTATGATAAGGCGCTCGATTCAGAACATGATCCCGCGGAATATATGATGAAAGAAATCCAACAATTATATAATATTGAAAGAAAAGCGGATCAGGAAAATTATTCGCATGATCAAAAGAAAGAAATCCGGCAGAAAGAAGCCGTGCCGATTCTGAATAGAATAAAACAATGGTTGGATCAAGAATGTCTTGCACATGCACCGTCCAAACTCATTTCGAAAGCGATTGGATATTCTTTGAACCATTGGGAAAAATTATGTATATATACTACCGATGGTCGGTTGAGAATCGATAACAATCTTATCGAAAACACAATCAGACCTGTCGCATTAGGCAGAAAAAACTATATGTTTGCAGGGTCACATGAGGGAGCACAAAGAGGTGCGATGATGTATTCGTTCATGGCAAGTTGCAAATTAAATAATGTGAACCCCTGGGAATGGCTCTCCGATGTTCTGCAAAGAATTAAAGAACATCCGGCGAATCGTTTAAGTGAACTCCTTCCCGGAAAATGGAAGCCCCTACCGAAAAAGATAGATATGTAGTTCACGGGGTGCTTACAGTTTAAAATCTGATAATGAATCAATGGGTGTCGGTAATCCTGCAACTCCTTATGTGATGTAGCTCCAAAAATGGTCAACCATTCAAAGTTTTGAGAAGAAGACAAATAGTGAAAGAAAGTATTACCGGAATCCTTCTTAAGTTCAGTAAGGAGTTTGGAAAATGAAATTTGTTTGGGCTTTAGTGTAGTGGGACGAATATACTGATAAATAAAAAAGGCAATCCGCTCCCAAAAAGCATATAATTTTTCAAACGCAAAGGAACAAAAGTCAAAATATCTTCTATCATATAATGTTAGGTTTGGCTCGTATATCGTTCCGAGCGGTGTACTTGATTCTTTTTCTACATAATTACTTGTGTACGTTTTGTAAATATTTATATTGGCTATCAAAAACATTATTTGTTCGTACGCATAAACAATTTCAGAGTGGTAGTCATGTCCGCTTACCTGAACCTGATTCGGGTCTGTTTTTGATGTCTTTGACCATATTTCCGTAAAGGCACTGTAACTCGTGGTCGGTACATAAACAATGTTTTCAATCCCATTGCTTTTATAATAACCCTGAATCATTTTATTATATTCGTTTATTACCTTTTGTTCTTTTGACCACAATTCAATATGGTCGAGATGAATTTTAGAAGTGCCGGGATATTTATAACAATGGAGTGTAAGGGATAAAGTGGCATTTCTTCTCGTTACAATACACCCACCATCAATTTCAAAACAAATCGCACCTGCGACTGAAAAATCACACTCATATTCAAAAATTTGTCTGCCGCGATCATCCTGTGTCAAAGTCAGCTTATCATTCGCTTGCCAAAGAAAGCCATTATTATCTGGCTCTAACCAGATATGCAAATATTCTGTGTATAATTCTGTTGGAATTAAATATTTATATAGATATTTAAATCTTCTCAGATTTCTTGAAAATTCCCAACCATTCTCGGCTGAAAAATATTGTTGAATTTCTTTAACAGTATTTTCATTAGTAGCGGAACTCATTTAGCTATTTTTAATTGTCTTCTGTAAAAATAAACAAATTGTTTAACTCTATTTTCATCCGTTTGTTGATGTCTGAGTGCGTGATATGTTTCATCCTCTATTTCTTTTCCGAATGCTCTGATTGCAACCTCATACAAATAGTTTGAATCGAACGTGCTATTTATTTCATCGAAATAATTTTTATCGATGTCTCCGAAAAACGGTTGGGGCTGACTGGAACTATGTGTAAATGGAGAGTATGCCTTCAATAGCTCTGCAATTTTCTCTGGCGATTCGTCAAGTATTCGTTTAATATAGATCATTAAGCTATTCTTTCCCTTCAATGTGAACCACGCACCGAAAAGATAATTAGTATAGTCCGGGAATTTTATAAACAATGGTTCATCTTTGGCTTCAGTCATTGCCCTGTCGAGAAGCATACTTGCCAAGAGATCAAACTCTTTCTCGGAAAATATTTGTTTTCCGCTCACTCCATCTTTTTCATTCCTAAAGCTGCTCATTAATTGATAAGCTAAATGGAAAGGTTCACTTTCTTTCAGTAATCGTTTTGCTAATTCAAATCGTTCCTCATCATCCGTGATTTTTTTCAAAAGTCTGTATATTAATGTCGCGGCTTGCCCTAATGGGGTATCGAAACCAAATATTGAATTCATTTGATAGGAATATTTACCTCCAAATTTTGATAAAACAACCGCGAGTTTTGTAGATATTGGCGGTGAAAATGTATCTTCACTATTTCTCAGCTTTCTTAGAAGGGCATCTGCACTGTTACTCTCTAAAAAAGTGGATAGATTAGTTATATTATCTCCCTCTGAATTGTTGAGTATAGATTCAATTAGCTTGTTAAATTTAATATCGGATATTTCTCCTTCAATTACGGTATAAGTAAAATATTTTTGAAAGTAATCTTGAGAACCAATCCGTTTTTCATCATATAGCTTTTGTTGGTTTGCCGGACCATTGCCATAACTGTGATAAACTTCATTCAGTATCGGAAATAATTCTGTAAGCAAATTTTGAACAGATGTTTCGTCTATTTCAGCATACATTTTTGATAACAGGGATATTTGTTCTTTGCATTTTGTTTTACGGTCATTTTGGTCGCCTCCATAAATATTGCCATCAAGCAATTCATAAGCAATGCTATATGACTTTATAAAATATTCAGGATATTGTCTGATAAAATTGTAGAGCTCAGGAAAAAAAACCTTAATTGCCTCCAATAGCATTAAGTCGGTAGTATTCACTTCATTGTATAGTAACGGCAACGAAAATGATATAGCATTGCTGAACCTCACCGCCATTCTCGGCGTTGAGAGTCGTGGTAGAAGCCGTGCGGTGAATACTCTGACAAATCGCCCGGCTTCTTCCTCAGAAAGCGATATTTTGTTTATATCAAGGATTTCGGTCACACAATCAAAACAAAACTTCTTTAGCGCCTCTTTTTGTGCTAATGGTAATCGAAGTGGAACTTGAATAATTTTTTCAAGAAAATTTCTTCCGGCTTGTTCGTCACCTCCTTCATAAATTTCACCGAGAGCTTTAGCTACCATTTTCTCATCAAATGCGAGAATGTAAGATGTAAATAAAAAATCTCCTGTCAGTTTAACCAATTTGAAAACTGTTTGAATTTCCTTCTTGTCAAGTCTGTCAATATCATCAATAAAAATTACTATCCTTTTTTTTGAGTTTTCTAAAATAGTTCCAATCCTTTTCTTTTGTTCTTCAATTTCAACTGTTGCATATTTCAAAGCGATTTTTTTCACCGCCTTACCTGGGCTCATTCCGGTCATGCCTTCAATTGGTGAGAGAGTCGGAACTAATATATCTGCATAATCCGAAATAAGTTTACCGATTTTTTCTCCTTTTGTATTAATGGATTTATTTAACTTGGCTGCAAGTAGATTGAAGAAGCCAATTAACAGATGTGTTTCGTCTTGGAAACGCCAGGGATTAAATTTGCAAACTATTATATCAGGGCTTTGATTCAGAGTTTCTTCAATGAAGTTTAGTACAGATGTTTTTCCTTCACCCCAATCGCCATAAATTCCTATTACAACGCCGTCAGGATTCTTTCGGGCTATAATCGTTTCCGCAATTCGTTTGGAAAAATTGATTCGTTGAAAACGATCTTTCTTTCTATCGTTTAGCGGATAATCTGTTCTATAATATTCCGTTGTGCCAATCGCTTCCTCATTTTCAGACAAATTTTCTTTTGTTGGTTCTTTAGAATCTCTACTAAAAATTCGCTGTATCTGAAGGATTAATCGATTCCACATCTTTCTCAAATTCTTTTCAACCTTTCTTCAATTTTTTCATAATCCCCCAAATACGCTACCATCAATGAT
>JAHEYM010000016.1 GCA_023251595.1 Bacteroidota bacterium | reverse complement strand
AAATTCATGAATTGATGGATGCAGTTGATACCTGGATTCCGATTCCTCCAAGGTTGGTAGATCTTCCTTTCCTGATGCCGGTTGAGGACGTGTTCTCAATCACAGGTCGCGGAACGGTTGCTACCGGAAGAATTGAAAGAGGTGTAATCAATAGTGGTGATGATGTGGATATTATAGGAATCATTCCTGAAAAGTTGAAATCAACTGTTACAGGTGTTGAAATGTTCCGTAAGATCCTTGACCGTGGTGAAGCAGGCGATAACGTCGGTTTACTGCTGAGAGGTATCGATAAAAAAGATATTCGCAGAGGTATGGTTGTTTCCAAACCGGGTTCAATCACTCCTCACACTGAATTCAATGCTGAAGTTTATGTTCTTACAAAAGAAGAAGGTGGTCGTCATACTCCATTCCATAATAAGTATCGTCCACAATTCTATTTGAGAACAACCGACGTGACCGGCGAAATCGATCTTCCTGCTGGAAGAGAAATGGTGATGCCGGGCGATAACGTGACCATCATGGTAAAACTAATCCAACCGGTCGCTATGGAGAAAGGTTTACGTTTCGCTATCCGCGAAGGTGGAAGAACCGTCGGCGCAGGTAAAGTAACAGAAATTCTAAAGTAATAACACCTTACAGCTCTGCAGCCGGCGGGTAAAATATTCCCGCCGGCTTGCATGCTGAAATAAAGGGTCATATCAAAGCAAGACCTTCAATTACGGGTGTAGCTCAATTGGTAGAGTAGTGGTCTCCAAAACCATTGGCTGAGGGTTCAAGTCCTTCCGCCCGTGCAAAATGTAGAGACGTTGCCAGCAACGTCTCGCAATAAGAAAAATGAATACGTAAACGGAAAAACGTTCCAGCTATGAATAAAATTAGGTTGTACTTTCAGGATACCGGTAATGAATTGTTCACGAAAGTGTCGTGGCCTACATGGAGCGAACTCCAGGCAAGCGCAATTCTTGTCATGGTTGCATCTCTTCTCATTGCCCTGCTCGTATTCGGCATGGATACGGTTTTCCAGTTTGTGATGAATCTGTTCTACGGCTTGTTTAAGTAAAATCAAATAGACGTGGTAGAGAAACTTAACGATATTGAAAGAAAGTGGTATGTGATCCGAACCGTCAGCGGCAAGGAAAAGAAAGTGAAACAATACCTGGAATCCGAAATCTCACGATTGAAGATGGAGAGTTATGTTGCACAGGTTCTTATTCCAACCGAAAAAGTCTATCAGATCAGAGCCGGAAAAAAAGTGAGTAAAGAACGTACTTTTTTTCCCGGATATATTCTGATCGAAGCTTGTCTGACTGGTGAAGTGCCTCATATCATTCAAAATATTACAGGTGTAATCGGATTTCTTGGTGTGAAAGGCGAAAAACCAGCCCCACTTAGATTGTCAGAAGTCAACCGGATTCTTGGTAAAGTGGATGAGCTCGCAGAAAAGGACGAAGTAATGCACGTTCCTTTCGTTGTCGGCGAAAGTGTAAAAGTAATCGACGGTCCGTTCAACAGCTTCTCAGGAATTATTGAAGAGATTAATGAAGAAAAGAAAAAATTAAAAGTTATGGTGAAAATCTTCGGTCGCAAAACACCACTCGAATTAAGCTATATGCAGGTGGAGAAAGAATAATATATAATTATATATCAACTCATCAACTAATCAACTAAATAAATGGCAAAGGAAATAGGCGCGGTAGTGAAGTTGCAAATCAAAGGAGGTGGTGCTACACCAGCTCCTCCGATCGGTCCTGCACTTGGTGCAAAGGGTGTAAATATCATGGATTTTTGCAAACAATTCAATGCAAGAACTTCTGATAAAGCAGGCAAAACATTACCTGTTACACTTACGGTTTTCACAGATAAATCATTCGAATTTATCATTAAGAATCCACCGGTAGCTGTGGCACTCCTCGAAGCAACAAAAGTGAAGTCAGGTTCTGCAGAATCGAATCGTAAAAAGGTTGCAACCATCAACTGGAAAACGGTTGAAACAATTGCCGCAGAAAAAATGCCTGATCTTAATTGTTTCACCATCGAAAGCGCCATGAGCATGGTTGCAGGAACAGCAAGAAGTATGGGAATTGTTGTGGAGGGTGAAGTGCCATTTAAAAAGAAAAAATAATTAACAATTAACAATTAACAATCAATCACCAATCACCAATCACACTTCACCAAATCACCAAATGAACACATGGCAAAATTGACTAAGAAACGGAAGTTGGCTGAACAGAAAATTGAGCCAATGAAATTATATCCTCTTTCCGATGCTTCCAAGCTCGTAAAAGAAATTACTACCACCAAATTCGATTCATCTGTTGATCTGGATATTCGTCTGGGAGTTGATCCAAGAAAAGCAAATCAAATGGTTCGTGGATCAATCACCTTACCTCATGGTACCGGAAAAACCAAACGGGTTCTCGTTCTATGTACTCCTGAAAAAGAACAGGAAGCCAGAGACGCAGGCGCAGATCATGTCGGACTCGATGAGTATATCACCAAAATAGAGAAAGAAGGATGGACAGATATTGATGTAGTGATCACCATGCCAAATGTAATGGCGAAAGTCGGTAAGCTTGGTAAAATTCTCGGACCAAGAAACCTGATGCCAAATCCCAAAACCGGTACTGTTACGATGGAAGTAGGGAAGGCCGTTAAAGAAGCAAAAGGTGGTAAAATCGATTTTAAAGTCGACAAACAGGGGATTATTCACACTTCGGTTGGAAAGACTTCCTTCGAACCGAAAAAAATTCTGGAAAATGCAAGTGAAGTTCTTCACGCGGTCATTAAACTGAAACCCTCATCTTCCAAAGGAACCTATCTCAAGTCAGTTACAATGTCAAGCACTATGAGTCCTTCGATTCCTATCGAACCCAAATCTATTTGATCATGAAAAAAGAAGATAAAGATACTATTATCAACGAATTGGCTGCCAGCTTAACTGCTGTCAACAATTTCTATATCACCGACATCGGTACACTGACGGTTGAAAAGACCAACAATCTTCGCAGACTCTGTTTCTCTAAAAACGTTCAGCTTCGTGTAGCGAAAAATTCTCTCATTCAAAAAGCGCTCGAAAGATGCGGAAAATCAGACGAACAATTAGTCGGCATTCTCAAAGGTTCTTCTGCGATTATGTTTTGTGAAATTGGAAATGTTCCTGCAAAGCTGATCAAAGAATTCCGTAAAACGAACGACAAACCGATTCTGAAAGGTGCCTGGATCGACACCGCTGTATTTATCGGCGATTCGCAGGTTGATACGCTTTCAAAACTGAAATCGAAACACGAACTAATCGGTGAAATCATTGGTCTTCTTCAATCGCCTGCTAAGAATGTTATCGGCGCCCTTCAATCGGGTGGAAATAAACTCGCAGGAATTCTCAAAACCCTCGAAGAAAGAAAATCATAATAAGGCTTCCACATCAAATGTATAAATTAAACTATTAATCAATATCAACAAACAAAATGGCAGATTTAAAAACATTCGCAGATCAGTTAGTAAACCTGACTGTGAAAGAAGTAAACGAATTAGCAAAAATCCTTAAAGACGAGTATGGCATTGAGCCTGCTGCTGCTGCTGCTGTTGCTGCTCCCGGTGGTGGAGGTGGTGCTGAAGCTGCTGCTCCTGCAGAAAAAACTACATTCGATGTGGTTCTGAAATCAGCCGGTGCCGCTAAATTGGGCGTTGTGAAACTTGTGAAAGAAATCACAGGACTCGGACTGAAGGAAGCTAAAGAATTGGTCGATGCTGCACCAAAAGCTGTTAAAGAAGGTGTTTCTAAAGAAGAAGCGAACTCTGTTAAAGCTCAGTTGGAAGAAGCAGGAGCCGAGGTTGAAGTTAAGTAAGAACTTACATAGCTCGGGACATTAGACTGTCCCGTCTCGACTCAGTCGAGACGGGATGGTCTTTACCTGTTTTGTGCAAGCGCCTGAAACGCTTGTTTTATTAAACATTCATTCCATCTCAAATCCGTCAACCAGTGGCTAACTTGACACCATACAACAAAAGAGTAAGTTTTGCTTCGAGCAAACGACCGATTGACTATCCCGATTTCCTGGATGTTCAGTTGAAGTCCTTTAAGGATTTTTTTCAGCTTGAAACCACTTCTGACAATAGAAGTAAGGAAGGTCTCTTCCGGGTATTCAGCGAAAACTTCCCAATCAGTGATAGCCGGAATAATTTCGTTCTTGAATTTCTGGATTACTTCATCGATCCTCCCCGATACGCTATCGAGGAATGTATTGAGCGTGGTCTGACTTTCAGCGTACCTCTCAAGGCGAAACTGAAACTCTATTGCACAGACCCCGAACACGAAGATTTCGAAACCATTGTTCAGGATGTTTATCTAGGGACCATTCCTTACATGACCCCAAAAGGAACATTCATCATCAATGGAGCAGAGCGTGTCGTTGTGTCTCAGTTGCATAGATCGCCGGGTGTGTTTTTCGGAATGAGCCGACACGCAAACGGTACGAAATTATATTCCGCAAGGGTGATCCCTTTTAAAGGGTCATGGATGGAATTCGCTACAGACATCAACAATGTCATGTACGCTTACATCGACAGAAAGAAAAAATTTCCGGTTACGACACTTTTACGTGCTATCGGTTTTCAAACAGATAAAGATATTCTCGACATCTTCGGTCTCGCCGAGGAATTGAAAGTGAGCAAAACCGCACTCAAAAAAGCTTGCGGACGCAAACTTGCTGCTCGTGTTCTCAGAACATGGCTTGAGGATTTCGTGGATGAAGATACCGGTGAAATGGTGTCTATATCACGG
Source organism: Bacteroidota bacterium (assembly GCA_023251595.1). Classification (GTDB taxonomy): domain Bacteria; phylum Bacteroidota; class Bacteroidia; order AKYH767-A; family JABDAW01; genus JAHEYM01. The sequence goes on along the minus strand of JAHEYM010000016.1, from coordinate 15,598 downwards.
AATGAAATCATTCTCGAAAGAGAAACCATCCTTCAGGATGAACACATCGATATGATCGTTGATGCCGGCGTTAAAACAGTCATCCTTCACAAACAGGAACTGAACACTGCCGACTATGCAATCATCTTCAACACTCTCCAAAAAGATACATCAAACACCGAAAAAGAAGCGGTAGAACATATCTATCGTCAACTCCGGAATGCTGAACCACCCGATGAAGAAACAGCAAGAGGTATTATCGACAAACTCTTCTTCAGCGATAAGAGATATGATTTGGGTGAAGTTGGTCGCTATCGTATCAACAAGAAACTGAATCTCGATATCTCTCCTGAAACAAAGGTTCTCACAAAACAGGATATCATTTCGATCATCAAATATCTTATCAACCTCATCAATTCAAAAGCAGAGGTCGATGATATCGATCACTTGAGTAACAGAAGGGTTAGAACTGTTGGTGAACAGCTTTTCGCACAGTTCGGCGTTGGACTTGCACGTATGGCACGTACCATCCGCGAGCGTATGAATGTTCGCGATAACGAGGTGTTTACACCAGCCGATCTGATCAATGCGAAAACGCTTTCTTCGGTAATCAATTCATTCTTTGGGACAAACCAATTGTCTCAGTTTATGGATCAAACAAATCCACTCGCGGAAATTACACATAAGCGAAGACTTTCGGCACTCGGGCCGGGTGGTCTCTCTCGTGAACGTGCAGGTTTTGAGGTACGTGACGTTCATTATACACACTATGGAAGACTCTGTACGATTGAAACTCCTGAGGGACCGAATATCGGACTTATCTCTTCCCTCTGTGTCTATGCAAAAATTAATAATCTCGGCTTCATCGAAACGCCTTACCGTACCGTCACTGATGGGAAAGTAGACGTCGATAAAGATGTAATATATCTCACTGCTGAGGAAGAAGATACAAAGGTTATCGCACAGGCAAACGCGATGATCGACGATAAAGGGAATTTCACTGACTCTCGTGTAAAAGCGAGATTTGAAGGTGACTTCCCCATTACTTCACCCGAACAACTCCACCTCATGGACGTTGCGCCAAATCAGATCGCTTCAATCGCTGCTTCACTCATCCCTTTCCTCGAACATGATGATGCAAACAGAGCGTTGATGGGATCGAACATGCAACGTCAGGCAGTTCCGCTGTTAAAACCATCTGCTCCGATTGTTGGTACAGGTCTCGAGGCAACAGTTGCCCGCGACAGTCGTGTACTCATCAATGCGGAAGGCGATGGTGTTGTTGAATACGTGGACGCGAATGAAATCACCATCCGATATACCAGAACTTCAGACGAAAAACTTGTTAGTTTTGATGAGGATGTGAAGACCTATCGTCTCACGAAATTCCAAAAAACCAATCAGAGTACATGTATGAACCTGAAGCCAATCGTCAGCAAAGGCGAGAAGGTAAAATCAGGTCAGGTGCTTTGTGAAGGATATGCCACACAAAGTGGTGAACTAGCGTTGGGACAGAATCTCAAAGTTGCGTTCATGCCATGGAAAGGTTACAATTTCGAGGATGCTATCGTGATCTCGGAAAGAGTAGCACGTGAAGATATTTTCACATCTATACATATAGACCAATACAGTCTCGAAGTTCGTGATACCAAACGAGGACTTGAAGAGCTCACTGCAGATATCCCAAACGTCAGCGAGGAAGCAACAAAAGATCTCGATGAAAACGGACTCATCCGTATCGGTGCCGAAGTAAAAGAAGGTGATATTCTCATTGGAAAAATCACTCCGAAAGGGGAAACTGATCCTTCACCGGAAGAAAAACTTCTGCGTGCAATTTTCGGTGATAAAGCCGGCGATGTGAAAGATGCTTCGCTCAGAGTTCCTCCTTCAGTAAAAGGAATTGTAATCGATAAAAAACTGTTCTCAAGAGCAAATAAAGATAAAGCTCAGAAGAGCGAAGAAAAACTTGTTCTCACAAAACTTGAAGAAGAGCATAACAAAAATGTTGGTGAACTGAAAGCGATTTTGGTTGAAAAATTATTCGAAATCGTTGGCGGTCGTTCTTCACAGGGAGTGAATAATGTTTTCAAAGAATCGATTGTTCCGAAGGGAGCTAAATTCACCCATAAACTTTTAGCTGAAATTGATTACAAAAATATCAATCCGGCGAAATGGACTACAGATAAAGACAAAAATGATCAGATCAAAATTCTGCTTCATAACTATTCGATCAAGAATAATGACCTGATTGGAAAACACAAACGTAAAAAGTTTGCTTTGACTGTTGGTGATGAATTACCTGCCGGAATTGTTCAGCTTGCAAAAGTCTATATCGCTAAAAAGAGAAAACTCACTGTCGGCGATAAAATGGCTGGACGTCATGGTAACAAAGGTATTGTTGCAAGAATTGTACGTGACGAAGATATGCCATTCCTCGAAGACGGTACGGTGGTGGATGTTGTTTTGAATCCGCTTGGTGTACCTTCAAGGATGAACCTCGGTCAGATTTATGAGACCGTTCTTGGATGGGCAGGCATGAAACTGGGACTCAAATTCGCTTCTCCGATCTTCGATGGTGCTACTGTTGAACAAATTGATGACTATGTTAAAAAAGCGGGTCTCCCCGGTTTTGGAAGTACTTACTTAACCGATGGTGGAACCGGTCTCCGTTTCGATCAGCCGGCAACAGTTGGTGTTATCTACATGCTGAAACTCGGACACATGGTTGATGATAAAATGCACGCACGTTCAATCGGACCATATTCATTGATTACACAGCAGCCGCTCGGTGGTAAAGCACAGTTTGGTGGTCAAAGGTTTGGTGAAATGGAGGTTTGGGCACTCGAGGCATTCGGTGCTGCGAATATTCTGCAGGAATTACTTACTGTGAAATCGGATGATGTTGCCGGAAGAGCGAAAACGTATGAAGCGATTTCGAAAGGCGATAATTTACCTGTACCCGGAATTCCGGAATCATTCCTCGTGTTACTCCATGAGTTGAGAGGACTGGGTCTCAAAATCACGCTTGACTAATTATTTATCAGTTGAGTTTATAAAATTAATTAATATATATAAATAAAGAGGAAAATTCCAATGGCTATCAAAAAGGAAATAAAGCTAAAAAGCAATTTCACTAAAATTACCATCAGTCTGGCCTCACCGGAATATATTCTGGAACATTCCAGCGGAGAAGTTCTGAAACCCGAAACCATTAATTACCGGACGTACAAACCGGAGCGGGATGGACTCTTCTGCGAGCGGATTTTCGGACCGGTGAAAGACTGGGAATGTCATTGCGGAAAATATAAAAGGATTCGTTACAAAGGAATCGTCTGCGATCGTTGCGGTGTTGAAGTTACCGAGAAAAAAGTTCGTCGCGAGAGAATGGGTCATATCCAACTCGTCGTTCCGGTGGCACATATCTGGTATTTCAGATCACTCCCGAACAAGATCGGTTATTTACTTGGGCTTCCTTCCAAGAAACTGGATCTCATTATTTACTACGAACGTTATGTCGTTATTCAACCCGGCGTGAAGGAAAAAGATGGAATTAAATATCTCGATTTCCTGACCGAAGAAGAATGGCTGAATGTTCTGGATACACTTCCGAAAGATAACCAACATCTCGATGATACAGATCCCAATAAATTCGTCGCTAAAATGGGCGCCGAAGCATTGTACGATCTCCTCGGACGTTTGAAATTGGATGAATTATCCTATCAACTCCGTCATCAGGCAAACACCGAAACCTCACAACAGAGAAAAAATGAAGCGCTGAAAAGACTTCAGGTGGTTGAAGGTTTCAGAAATGCTCAACAGCGGATTGAGAACAAACCGGAATGGATGATTATTAAAGTTGTTCCTGTTATTCCGCCTGAATTACGTCCGTTGGTTCCGCTTGATGGTGGTCGTTTCGCCACATCCGATTTGAACGATCTTTATCGTCGCGTAATCATTCGTAACAATCGTTTAAAAAGATTGATTGAAATTAAAGCTCCTGATGTTATCCTTCGTAATGAAAAAAGGATGCTACAGGAGTCTGTAGATAGTCTCTTCGACAATTCACGTAAAGTGAACGCAGTGAAAACTGAAAGCAATCGCGCACTGAAATCACTCTCCGACAGTTTGAAAGGTAAACAAGGTCGTTTCCGTCAGAATCTGCTTGGTAAACGTGTCGATTATTCAGCTCGTTCTGTAATTGTCGTCGGACCGGAATTGAAACTCCACGAATGCGGTCTGCCGAAAGATATGGCAGCAGAGCTTTTCAAGCCATTTATCATCCGTAAAATGATGGAACGTGGTGTGGTGAAGACTGTTAAATCAGCAAAGAAAATTGTAGAGAGAAAAGATCCTATCGTTTGGGATATTCTCGAAAATGTATTGAAAGGACATCCGGTTCTTCTCAACAGAGCTCCAACACTTCACCGTCTTGGTATTCAGGCGTTTCAACCAAAATTGATCGAAGGTAAAGCGATTCAACTTCACCCGCTCGTTTGTACGGCTTTCAACGCCGACTTCGACGGTGATCAGATGGCGGTTCACGTGCCACTCGGTCATGCAGCGGTTCTTGAAGCACAATTGTTAATGCTTGCGTCACATAACATTCTCAATCCGGCCAACGGTTCGCCTATCACTATTCCTTCTCAGGATATGGTCTTGGGTCTGTACTATCTGACCAAAGGAAGAGTTTCGGATGAAGTTCAGAAGATGAAGGGTGAAGGTCTTGTTTTCTATTCTGCGGAAGAGGTGATCGTCGCTTACAATGAGGGTAAAGTCGACATGCATGCCTGGATTAAAGTAAAAGCAAATGTCAGAGATAAAGGTGAAATCACGAACAAACTCATAAGCAGTACGGTAGGTCGCGTTTTGTTCAATGAAGTCGTGCCACGTGCCATGGGATTTGTGAATGAAGCGCTGACCAAAAAGTCACTACGTGATATCATTATGGAAGTGCTGAAAGTAACAGGCATCGCCCGTACGGCACAGTTCCTCGATGACATTAAGAACCTTGGTTTCAGTCATGCCTTCAAAGGCGGACTTTCTTTCAACCTCGCCGATGTAAAAGTTCCGAAAGAAAAAGAAATTCTCGTCAAAAAGGCACAAGCAGAAGTGGAAGAAGTTATGTCCACTTACAACAATGGTTTCATCACAAAAAATGAAAGATATAATCAGATCATCGATATCTGGCAACATACAAACTCACGTCTTTCTGAGACGTTGATGATTCAACTCGCCGCCGACAAACAGGGCTTCAACAGTATTTTCATGATGCTCGATAGTGGTGCGAGGGGTTCTAAAGAACAGATTCGGCAGCTTAGCGGTATGAGAGGTTTGATGGCTCGTCCGCAGAAATCAGGTGCGATCGGTGGTGAAATTATTGAGAATCCGATTCTTTCGAATTTCAAGGAAGGGTTATCGATTCTCGAATATTTTATCTCCACACACGGTGCGCGTAAAGGTCTTGCCGATACAGCGCTTAAAACTGCCGATGCGGGTTATCTCACCCGTCGTTTGGTTGATGTGGCACAAGATGTTATTATCAACGAAGACGATTGCGGAACACTTCGCGGTCTCTCTGCTACAGCACTGAAAAATCAGGAAGAAGTTGTCGAATCATTATATGACAGGGTTTTAGGTCGTGTTTCATTACATGATGTTCATGATCCTTTAACCACAAACCTCATCGTTGAATCGGGAGGTGAGATCACAGAAGAAATTGCAGGACTTATCCGCGATTCGTCGCTCGAGTCTGTTGAAATCCGTTCGGTGTTAACCTGCGAAAGTAAGCGAGGTGTTTGTGCGAAATGTTACGGTCGTAATCTTTCAACAGGAAGAATGGTTCAGAAGGGTGAAGCTGCCGGTGTTATTGCTGCGCAGTCGATCGGTGAGCCGGGAACACAGCTTACACTCCGTACATTCCACGTCGGTGGTATCGCGAGTAAGGCGGTTTCAGAGAGTGCCATCTTCGCTAAACACGAAGGTATTGTTGAGTTGGAAGAAATCAAAACAGTGAGCCGTAAAACAGGCGATACAGAAGAAACACATGATGTGGTTCTCGGACGATCAGGAGAATTCCGGATCATCAACGAGGCTACACAGACTATTCTCACAAGCAGCAATATTCCTTACGGAGCGATGCTTTATGTGAAGAACGGCGAGCGTGTAGAAAAAGGAAAAGCGATCTGTTCATGGGATCCATATAACGCGGTAATTATTTCTGAATTTGCCGGTGTTGTTGAGTTTGAACACGTTGAAGAAGGTGTTACTTTCCGTGAAGAATCGGATGAGCAAACGGGTTACAAAGAAAAAGTGATTATCGACAGCCGTGATAAAACGAAGAATCCTGTAATCAGAATTCTTACAAGAAAAGGCGGAGACTTGCTGAAATCATACAACATTCCTGTAGGGGCACACATTGTTGCAAATAATCATTCGCCGATTGTTGCGGGTGAAGTGTTTGTAAAAATCCCGAGAACAACAGGTAAAACAGGTGATATCACTGGTGGATTACCAAGGGTAACAGAGCTTTTCGAAGCAAGAAATCCTTCCAATCCTGCGGTTGTTTCCGAGATCGATGGAGAAGTTGCTTATGGTGGAATTAAGCGTGGTAACAGAGAGATTATCATTACTTCAAGAGAAGGTGAAATCAAAAAATATCTCGTGCCACTTGCGAAACATATTCTGGTTCAGGATAACGACTACGTGAAGGCAGGAATTCCGCTCTCAGACGGAGCAGTTACTCCTTCTGACATTCTGGCGATTAAAGGTCCCGCCAAAGTGCAGGAGTACCTTGTGAATGAGATTCAGGAAGTGTATCGTTTGCAGGGTGTGAAGATCAACGACAAACACTTTGAAGTGATCGTTCGTCAAATGATGCGTAAAGTGATTATCGAAGATCAGGGCGATTCAAGATTCCTTGAGAGGGATATGATCGACAAAGTCGAGTTCATGGAAGAGAACGACTGGATATTCGATAAAAAAGTTGTGATTGAACCCGGAGATTCTCCGAACTTAAAAGCCGGACAAATTATCACACTTCGTAAATTACGTGATGAGAATTCAGTGTTGAAACGTAAAGATCTGAGACTTGTAGAAGCGCGCGATGCAATTCCCGCAACATCAAGTCCGATGCTTCAGGGAATCACGCAGGCATCTCTACATACAAAGAGTTGGATTTCTGCTGCATCGTTCCAGGAGACCACCAAAGTGCTTAATGAAGCAGCCGTTTCGGGTAAGATGGATGATCTGTCGGGATTGAAAGAAAATGTAATTGTAGGGCATCTCATTCCTGCAGGAACAGGATTACGCGAATACGAAAAACTGATTGTAGGTTCGCAGGAAGAATATGACTTGCTCATGGCTTCCAAGAAAGCAGAATCAGTTGAAGCAGGAGCGTAATAAGTATATTTGTTGAAGTATAAATCATTCACAAACATGGAAGACGAAAAATTAAATCCGAATCAATTAAATATAGAGCTGACGGAAGATATAGCAGATGGTATATATTCAAATCTTGCTATAATCACTCATTCTGCTTCGGAGTTTGTGATTGATTTTGTGAAGGTGATGCCGGGTGTTCCGAAGGCAAAAGTAAAATCGAGAATTTTACTGACTCCTCAACACGCGAAGCGTTTGTTAGCAGCCCTTGCCGACAACATACAGAAATTCGAATCTGTGCATGGAACCATCAAACAAACCGAATCGATCGGCATTCCGCTGAATTTCGGCGGACCGACAGCGCAGGCGTAAACCCCTCAATCTATCGCTTTCTGATTAAATAAAATATATCCGAAATGGAACATCAGACTAAAGGGATTTTCTTTTTGATCATACCAGTTCAGACTAAGACTGACCGGTCCGATGGGCGTTGAATAAACCGCGGCGACGGTACCCATAAAAACTCTTCCATCGAATGCTTTTCCGTATGTCGGGTGAAGATCGGCCTGTGCGATAATCGGACGTAGAGGTTGAAATACATACCCTTCCAACCGGAAATCGATGTTATATCTTAAAGCGAGGATATATTTCAAACCTGCGGCACCATAATTATGTGCCCTGTATTGACTCATAAAAAAAGTCTGACTTTCGGGTGTGGGTTGAAATGCACTTGCGGAGAAAGATGTAGCTATATAGTTATTTGAAAACTTCTGATTTGACGCGACTGCTTCACCATAAAATCCTAAGCGGATATGTCCACGTTGCTTGAAATAATTATCATATACAAAATGAGCTTTGAAATATTGCTGGGGACGAAAAGTTTCGGTTCGGTCGATGGCGGTAGAACCCGGCAGATTATGTTCATCTCCTGTTACAAATCGCAGGTTTACCCGAAATAAAGCACCCGAAGAAGGATATTGTTTTCTGTTGAGCGAATTATGTTCGAAGACAAAATAGGGCGAATACCCGAAAAACGTAGTACGGTCTGTCGTGTCGCCATGTTCGAACTGCGTGGTTTGATAATAATCGTCGGATATTGATATCAATGAATTTCCAATATATAATTTTTCTTTGTTCGATCCGGGAAATCCGAGATTGACAGATAATGCGCGGTCTGTCTGTGTGAGATAGGAGGGTTTAATATCCTCAAAAAATGTTGTGCTGCTTTTGAAAAAATCCCATCCGTTTATCGTAGCAACAGCTTCTATATAATAAGGCAGACGTGAGGCAGGGTCTATCCTTGCTTTTATCTGACCCGAATTATACAATTTACCGAAATAAGAATTTGCATTTAATACCAATGAATTCTTTTCCCACACATTATATTGCAATCCGACGAATGCTTCGTTGATGGGTCGTGAAGAAAAATTTCCACCGAACTGGGTCATCAGATCACGTTCTCTTTTCATTCTTAATTGCAGATCGAAGAGTCCCGTTTCAGGGTGATAAAAGAGTTTTGGAAAAATAGTCTTCACGTTGTCGTCGGCAATTAATTTATAATAATTCTTTTTTAATTTTTCGATGGAAAGATTTTCTCTTTTAGGCATAAGAAACTTGCGCACAAAAAAAGATTGTTTAGAATTCAATCCTTCTACACGAATATCAGAAATCTGAACTGCAGGAAGTTTATTTTTATATATTTCTCTCTTTTTACTCATTGCTTCGCGCGAAACTTTTCTGACAACAGCTCTTTTAATTTGAACAATTTTTGCTTTCGCGGCAATATATCCCGAGTTGATCACAGCGGGGATATTATCGAGATCCAATAATCCAACTCTTCCGATCACCGGTTCGATCATCACGGCATTATCGCAAAAAATAGAATATTGCGTTTTACGCATCACCATGGTCTTTACCTGTTCGATGATATTTTCGCGATCGATATTCGAATAGTCGTTCGGATCATTACTCGCATCAACACCGATCACATAATCGGGATTGAATTGAGCGAGCATCACATCGGCGGGGAAATTATTATATAATCCCCCATCAAATAAAACTCTGTTCTCGAAATATACAGGATTAAAATAGAACGGATAAGCCATAGAGGCACGGACCGCTTCACCCAAATCGCCATGATCGAATATTACCTGCGACTTCTGATCGATATCGGCAGCAACACAACGGTAAGGAACAAAAAGACTGTCGAATTTATATCCCGCACCTGCACTCTGCGCGCCTGTCCTCTCCATCAAAGCGAACTCCATAGGAATAGAATTGATGATGCTATTAGGAAGGGAGGTTGACCAAACAGAATCTTTTCTGAATTTCAGCGTGATCCAGGAAGCGTTGTCATCTCTTTTTTTGAAATAGTAGGTGAGATTTTTGGGGATGATGCCGTTTGCCCATTGATAGAAACTATCGCTTTCAACCAGCGTTTCCATCTCCGCAGCCGACATACCTGTTGCATACATCGCACCGATGAGCGAACCCATGCTTGTTCCTGTGATGTAGTCGATAGGAATTCCTTCTTCCTCCAATGCCTTGATAACACCTATATGTGATAAACCACGCGCACCGCCGCCGCTCAGAACCAACCCGACTTTTTGTGCTTCTACCGCATTACTCTGAAACAGAAAGAGAAACAGAAAGAGAAAGAGTGAGGGAAAGAGTGGGCGAAGGAGGGTAATAAAACGGTATTTCATTTCTTCAGCATTTCGTGAAAAAGGGGAGTTTATTCCCGGCGAGCACAAAAGTACGAATAGTAAAGGGTATTTCGACTTCAAGAAACTTTCTCTAACTTTGCTGCCCCTTCAAACAGACTTAATAATATTAACCTTAAATCTTAAAAATATGAAAAATCTCTACCAACTGATTAAATTAACAATGCTGTTATCTGTTATTTCTGCGATGTCTTATGCAGGGAATCCAAACAGTAAAGGCAGCGGGCACAATGCACGCATTGGTCCGACAAGACCTGATGTACAATGGAGTGGTGATGTTACAGTCAAAGTTGATGCAACTCACAATCAAAGAAATGCGCGTGTTGCCTCTGGTCCCATTGGTTGGGAATATGTTGCGTTTACCGATTCGAGTGCTGCGGGTTCGGGCTATACCGTTCGATTGTCGCGCGATGGCGGTTACCACTGGTCGGATCTTATGGTTGTAAATCACGCCGGATATACGTATTATGATATATCTATCGGAACGACCGATTCGGACACAAATGGAGTTGTAGTGTTCGTCGCTTCGGTTTATAAAAATGCATCGAATCAATATTTTACGACGGTCGACAAAATTGATGGAAACCTGGGCGGGATCATTGGTACTCCTTTTACGGAGAACAATTCTACAAATCCGGTATATCATGTTGCGTTGGCAACTGACAGATATAATATCGCGACGAATGCAAATCCATTCAGTGTTGCTTTCGCTTACTCTAAAAGCAGTGCCACAGCGGATTCTCTGGTTTGTTTGGAATCGATGGATGGTGGTGTCGCGTTTGCAAACCGTCATGTGGTGACTTCATCTGCTTCAGTAAAGATTCGAAGAGTCGATATTTCTTACGCATACTCTCAGTTGTATGCAAACGGACTTTACTTCGTTGCATGGGAGGAATTTGCAACTGCAGCGTCGACTGAGGGAGATATTGGTGTTTCTCATACTAATGTTTTCGCAAACGGCGCTTTCTCTACGCCGTTCCTGCTTGGACAAACTGATGTGACCGTAAACAATATGTGCAGAAATCCTTCGATAGCTGTTCAAAATAATGGTCAGCTCGGCGATAGTTCCGGTTTGGTGGCAGTAGTTCTATTTGAGCGTCGTAGAAATGCCAATGATAATGATGTATTAGGATATTACAATTCAACTTCATCTACTTCCAACTACTGGACTCAGACCAATATTATGAACAACACAAGTTCTAATGCGAAGCAACCCTGCATCAGAAATTACTATAACCAATTTTGGGTGAGTTGTTTTGATTCGACTACCGGATACCTCAATGCTTATTACAATAACTATAATATAAATCCGAATATTTGGGCGAATAATGTTCCTGAATATAATGACGATTATACACATCTCCAGAATCCGTATCCTCAGATAGCTCCGAATGAAGTGAGTAATTTATCCTGCTATACCTGGAATTGGGGACTGAACTCAGTTAATGGCGTTACGCTTTTTGATTCTGAGAACTCAGTTGGTGTTTCTGTGGATGATATGAGTGCCACCGATTTTTATGAAATGGGTCTTTACCCGAATCCCGGAAAAGAATTTGTGAATATCAGTTTCAAAATGCAGCAAACAGCAAATGTGAAACTTGTTATTTATAATACTTTGGGTGAAGTGGTAGCGATTCTTGCAGATGGCACTGTTGAAGCAGGTCTTCATCAAATTCCATTCGATTTGTCCACGCTGAATAACGGGCTTTACGTTTGTTCTTTAACAACAAATGATGGAGTTCAAACAAAGAGATTGGTGGTGCAACACTAAAAGGTTTTTAATAAGTTGAATGAGAGAAGCCTCCGAAAGATCGGGGGCTTTTTTTTGTGGGATTCGGATACATAAGATCGTGCAATCCTCCCCCTGCCCCCTCCAAAGGGGGAGATTCGGATTCTTTTCCTGGTCAGGAAAAGAATATTAATTGTTGTGCTTCAGAAGAGTGTTTTCGTTTTCCATTCATATCTTTCAGCAAAAAGATATGAACCCGATTATCCCCCGCTGTAAGGGGTTGGGGGAGGATAAACAAAAGAGGCTGCCTCGAACGAGACAGCCTCTTTTTCATGAAAGAAAGATTAACCTTATTGTACAATCATCTTACGGGTAACTTTTTGTCCATCTACAGTTACACTATAGAAATAGACACCTGCGCTAAAAGTTGTTGCATCAACAGTGATTTGATTTTTACCGGCAGAAAGATTATTCATTTGATTATTGACCAATACTTTACCAACTACATCAGAAACCGTGAATTCAACATTTGAATTTTTCTTCAAAGTCAGATCGAATGAAGAAGTTTTGTTGAATGGGTTTGGGTAGTTCTGACCAAGTGTGAATGACACCGGATTAAGGTTTCTGATACCTGTTCCGTAGAGGTTTAGTAAAACGCTATTATCAGTTACACTGAAATCAGCATCAGCCATTGTAAGACCTTGCAGATAGAAGATTTGAGTTTGTGTTCCTGTGTTTACAGGTGAAGACAACTGGTCAACGATTGCAGGAATTGTATACACACCTGCACTGTCGAACACGTATTGAGAAACACCGCCAAAAGTACAAAGACCGTCTGCCTGAGAACCCTTTGTGTAGTTCACCGGAGCAGTCCATCTGTTTGTTGTCGTGTTATAACCAACTGTGATCATGTTAGGGTTTAAGTTTCCAACAGTTGGGAAGTCAACGGTATCTGTATCAAAATAAGTGAAGAATAATTTTGTTCCGTCCCATGTTTCAGATGCTTGTCCGCGACCACCTTCAGAAATTGTAGGATTAGCGGTAGAGCCATCGCCGAAATCGGCATTATATGTTTCAGGGAAACCGATCACTTGTCCTCTCCAGGTCTGATCACCATCTGTTGTGAAGATATCAACCATAGACCATTCTCCGGGAGCGGTAGGAATTGCCCACCCTTGTGGAGTTGCTGTACCCATGAGATCCACGCCCATTGGCATGATGAAGTGGCATTTACCAGCTCCGTCAACAATCACATCCACATTAAAACCTGCCGTGTACTTACCATTAGCAGAAATACTGTTCATAAGCGGGTTCATATTGTCGAGTTGAATCATACGAGGAGCATCCCAGGTCGTACCGCCATCGATAGATTTTGAAACCATCGCAACATACATTGAATCGGGCTCACCACCTGCAGCGGCATCAAAACCATTATGACCGATTACGACCAAATACCCTACCTGACCATTTGGAGAAAAGCCGACATTTGCGGTTGCCATATTTGGAGTCCCAAGATTATCCATATCGACATTAAAAGGAACCATCGTTTCTGTCCAATCCATATCGCGTGTTACTGAATTCCAAACACCTTTTGCCAACCACATATTGTTGGTGTAATAACCTGTAGATTGGTCATTTGCAGGATCAATCCCCCAGCAAACACCATTCTGATCCATTGTAAAACCTGTTGGGATGAGGAAGCCGTTCGGAAGTGTTGAAGAGGTTTGGTGCATTGTAGCGGGATTTAGTGTACTGATCTGTTGTACTCCATAGCAATGGCCACCCCAATCTGCAGAATTAGGTCCTGGATTGGAAAGATCACGTGTTGGTGCATAATAAACTACAGTTGCACTGTCAGGAATCGTATTTCCGGTTGGATTATAAATTCCACCTTGTGGATAACGAGCTACAGAAAAAGGAGTTCCTTGAGGATCTCCATTTGCAGAGAACAGTGGTCCGAGGTTGTCGGTCCATGTCCAACCACGATCTTTAGAAACGTCGAATCTAAGATCGCCGCTAGTACCCGTATTAACGTTTACTGCGATACGATGAACGACTGCAACCGTACCAATTCTCTGATCAGCCCAAATAGCAGTTCTTGCACCGAAAGCCATTCCGAATGCATTGGTCATTTGACCTATATCGAGAAATCCTGCAACTGATGCCGAATGAGGTGGATTTGAATTCCGTCTGACGTTGAAAGGAATCGCGGGAATTTTTTGATCGCGGTCAATAACAAACCCTGGTTTTGGCTTGAAAGCTACAGGGTGGTTGAAGTTTGTGTTTTGCGCGAACGAGGCTGTACCAACGCTTGCAGCAAATGCGAATAGTAATAGTTTTTTCATTTAGCTGGATATTTAAGTGGTTTTGAAATTTCAGAATGCAATTATACTAATAAGATTCTACATTAGAGCAAATTATTGTCGAATTTTACCGTTATTCTCTCCGTAGATGATCCGAACTATTCCGCTTTTGTGTTTTGCTATTTTTCTGATCGGCGCAAACTGTGTTGAGGGGCAGTCGGATAACCGCGTTTTGCAATCGGCAGACACGATTCGGATATTTTATCCGACAAATGAATCGGAATTGGATCAGCAGAGTCTCAAAACCCTTGATTCTGCTATGAAAATCTATGGTCCACATCAAGGGATTGAACTTGCGATTTTTGGATACACCGATCATCTCGGGAGTGATGAATACAATCAAACATTATCGTCACTAAGGGCAGAGAAGGCGAAAGCATGGTTTCTCTACCATGATTTTCAACAAAATCAGATTTCTTCTTGTGTTGGGAAAGGAAAAAAAGGTGCACTGGAAACCGGTGATCCTTTTCATCGTGTTGTTGAAATTGCCCTGACCCGCAAACAGGAAGTGCCGATGGAACGGGCGTTAACGAAAGCGCCTGACAAAATTATTGCACCAAAAGCAGTTGCAACAGAAGAACTGATTAATCTGAAAGCAGGTGAGTCGTTGGTCTTACCCGGCATGCATTTTCTTCCTGGTCGGCACACTTTAACCGAGAGTTCAATTCCTTCTATGGCGAAACTTGCAAAAATTCTGAAAGAAAATCCCGGATTGAAAATAGAAATTCAGGGTCATATCTGTTGTCAGGATGTAGGCGATGGATATGATTATGATTCGAAGGATAATAATTTATCGGTTAATCGGGCCGGCTATGTTTACGATTATCTTTTAAAAAATGGGATAGAGAAGGAAAGACTTTCTTATCGTGGTTTCGGACATCTTCGCCCGCTTGTAATTAATGAATGGACGGAAGCAGATCGCGATATGAACAGGAGGGTCGAGATTAAAGTCCTCGAGAATACTATAAAATAAATTTCACCAGAATAAATATTCCCGATAGCAGCGTACTATACAAGACGAGAGGTCGTATAGAAATATATTCTTTCGGATTTATTTTCAGAAATATATAATTATATCCGATCAGAATTAATTTCTCGCAAAAGAATGCAATGACGGAAGCATAAGCTACGCCGTTTATTCCGAATGGTCTGATAAGAATAAGCCCAAGAATTACCGCGATTAATATTTCTGTGGCTGAGGCAAAAAGAAGGATTCCGGTTCTTCTCATACCGATCAATAAAGTTTGCGGAAAAACCATCCTCGAGACAATTAGTAATAAATAGATATTAAAAACGTTTGCGCTCTTTAAAAATCCGGCATTGAAAACGATGGGATAAAGCCATTTACTCGTCAACATGAGCAGGATGGTGAAAGGGAAAAGATAATGCATTAATCTTGTCGATTTATTTTTTATTTCCTGCATCGC
>JAHEYM010000271.1 GCA_023251595.1 Bacteroidota bacterium | reverse complement strand
GTACGATCTGGGTGGAATCGCAGGAGGGTGCGGGTTCGACATTTTGGTTCACCTTAAAGAAATAAAAAGGGGTTAGGGGTTAGGGGTTAGGGGTCAGATAAAATAATATGTTGTAATTTGCACCGCTGAAAGGAAAATCAAATCTTCTTAATAAAATTCCCCTCTTGAGAGGGGTCAGGGGTGTGTATGAAATGGCTCGATAAGAAGCAGACAATTTTTGTATTTGCTTTGGTGCTGATTCTGGTGATGATCAATTTCATGATCTCAATTTTCAGCACGATTCATTTGTTGAAAATACCTGATTTTGTGACCAATTCTCATAATATTATTTATGAGTTGGAAAGTGTAGACGCATCTCTTCATTCCGCTGAAAACCTTTGCAAGGGCTATGTTTTGAGCGGAGAAGTACAGGATCTCGACGAGTTCACTTCAGCACAAAATGAAACGATGATTTCTTTAGACAGTCTGAAGTCATTAATTCCAAGAACAGGAGGACCGGCAGGCAGAATATTTCAGTTGAGCTTAAAGATAGAAGACCGGCTTGAGTTTCTGAACGAAGTGAATCAGATCAGACGTTACGATGATTTTGAAAATGCCTGGGATTTTTTATCGACTAACGATAATGCCACCACCACGGAAGAAATATACACGACCATCCAAAGTATGCAGGATGATGAGCATAAAATATTTTATTTGCGTGATCAACAGGCGCGTGAAACAAAAGATCGTACGATACGAACTTTCGTTATATCAGGAATCTCAATTTTTGTTTTACTGGGAATTGTCTATTATCAGTTCATCGCGAAGGAGCAACGGAAGCGGACTGAAAAAGCAAAACGGGAGATTGAGAAAAAGTTTCAATCCATTATAGAGAACGTTTCTGATATTACGATTTTATGTGACCGTCACGGTGTGATTACTTATGCAGGACAATCGATCAGTCGTGTGCTGGGATTCAGTGTTGAGGAAACAGTTGGGAAAAGTATTTTTACGATCATCAATGACACGAACTTTGTCAGGTCGGCGAGATTATTTCTCAACACAATACAAAATCCCGGAGACCGGTTTCCTGTTTTGTTGAAAGTTTTGAATAAGTCGGGAGAACTGCTCGACATGGAAGGGATCATCGTGAACCTGCTGTACAATCTGAATGTGCGGGGTGTTGTGCTGAATCTTCATGATGTAAGCGAAAGGGTCAAATTTGAGAAACAGGTACTTCAATCAACTGCTGAAATTGAAGATTTATACAATCACTCACCTTGTGGTTATTATTCTCTCGATAAAGATGGTCTCTTCCTCAGAATCAACAACACTATGCTTGAATGGCTCGGTTATGAGAGGAGTGAGATTATCAGGAAGATTAGATTGACTGATCTGATGGTACCCGAAGATCTTCATATTTTCAAGACCAATTTTCCGCTTTTAATCGAACGTGGTTACGTAAGCGATCTGGAATTCGTGTTGACCCGGAAAGATGGTTCCCGGCTTCCTGTCATGATTAATGCCACCGCGATAAGAAATGAAAAAGGAGAATTTTTAAGAACACGTTCGACTGCGATAGATAATACTGGCCGGAAAAAGGCTGAGGAAGCATTCCGTGACAGCGAGAACAGGTATCGGCTTATTTCTGAACACATGCAGGATCTTGTATGCCTTCATAAACCCGATGGCACATATATATATGTATCTCCTTCGGTAAAAGATTTACTGGGTTATACACCCGAAGAATTATTGGGAAAAGATCCTTATAATTTTTTACATCCGGGAGATATTGAGCGCGTAAAAACTACCGCACATCAGAAAGCTTTGGGAGGCATCAGGGATAATTTGATTGAGTATAGGGTAAGAAAAAAAAGCGGGGAATATATATGGTTTGAAACAATTACTGAACCCATCAAAAATACAAAAGGCGAAGTAATTAAACTTCAGACGACTTCAAGAGATGTGACGCTCAAAAAATTGGCGGAACTCGAACTGTTGAGTTCAAAAAATGAACTTGAAAAATTTGCACATGAAGTCTCTGTCAATCTGCAGGATCCTCTTCGTCCTACAACAGGTTTCGCCCAATTACTTGAAAAGAAGTTTAAAGATCAAACAGATCCCAAAACACTAGAGTATATACAACATATTATTTCTGCTTCCCGTCAAATGGAGCGTCTCATAAATAATTTGCTGGAATATTCTACTGTCAATTCAAATGTCCGCCGGATCGAAACGGTGGATGTCGGTGATTTGATTGCTCAGATTCCAAATATGATTGAGCCCGGCGTAACGGACCATTCTTTTAAGATTGAATTTGGGAAATTACCAATCATTCTTGCAGAGAGGGCAAAAATTCTACAGCTTTTTTATAATCTGATTGAAAACGCAATTAAGTTTAAAAGGGATGAAAATGCATTGGTACAGATAACTGCCGATGAAACGAATGAAGTATGGCATTTTCAGGTGAAAGACAACGGACTAGGGTTTTCGATGGAATATGCTGATAAGATATTTCAGGTATTTCAAAGACTTCACCCTAAAATAGAATATCCAGGTTCGGGAGTAGGTCTTGCAATTTGCAGAAAGATAGTTGAGAGATATGGTGGGAGAATATGGGCAGAATCAATTCCCGGAGAAGGCTCGGTATTTCATTTTACAATTCCGAAGCAGGGGTGAGTTTATAAGTTGATAAGTTGATAAGTTGATAGGTTGATAAGTTGATAAGTTGATAGGTTGAGGGGTTGTTTAGAGGCGTTGCATGCAACGACTTTAAATATATATAGATATAGAATGGAACTTATAAAGGTAAGGTATAATTATTTAATATATATATTCTTCTGTTTTGCTTTGGTATTGAACGGATGTAGTTCAGCAATGAAATGCAAGGAGATCAAAATAAAAAATTTATATATGATTAAACTTCCGGTCGATATGAAACCGGTGAACGACATTCAACCGAAAGCATCTCTTCAATACAGTGATGCAGGAAAAAAAACATTTGCCATTATCATTGATGAGTCGAAGGATGATCTGAATAATGAGGAGACTGACATTGATCTTTCAGATTACTTTGATATTGCAATTTCTAACCTCAATGATATGGTGAGAAATGCGAAAGTTGATGAACCAAAACCCTTGAGGTTAACAAACATGAATTGTTATCGGGCAGGATTTTCGGGTATGTTCGGGAAGAATGAGATCAAAGGTAAACTGGCGACCTTTGAGAGTTCGACACATTTTTATCAGATTTCGGTTTGGACAGAGAAAAGTCTCGATCAATCGGACGAAATGAAGGACCAAATCTTAAATTCTTTTGAAGAAGTGAACATCAATAATAGGTGAAGTGATCGAAACTGATATTTGCATTTTAGGGGCCGGACCGGGAGGAGCGACGGCCGCACTTTTCCTTGCCAAGGCAGGAATTCCCTGCGTATTGGTGGATAAAGCAACTTTTCCCCGTGACAAAGTCTGCGGGGATGCGCTGAGCGGAAAAGTTGTTTCTGTTTTGAAAAAATTAGACCCGGATTTATACAAACGACTGGCAGGGTCACCGATTCGGGTGAATTCATGGGGGATTAAGTTCGTAGCGCCGAATTTAAATTCACTCAGAATACCATTCAAAGCCAACTTCGATACGAATTCTGATCCCGTCGGGATGATTGCCAAAAGGATGGATTTTGATTCTTTTCTCATAGATGAAGTCAGAAAAACAAAATTGATCAGACTTATTGAAGGAGTGGAAATTTCGACGTTTAATCGTGTTGGAGAAGGGTGGCTTCTTACCTCAAAAGATGGTAATGTTCAAATTAACAGCAAGTTAGTAATTGCCGGCGATGGTGCACAGTCTCAGTTCCTGAGAAAGGTGGTCGGTAGTGCTATTGATCCGAAAAGTCATTGTGGTGGTCTGAGAGCTTATTACAAGGGAGTTACGGGGATGGATCCTGATAATTTTATTGAATTGATCTTTCTGAAGAAGTTTTTGCCGGGTTATCTCTGGATTTTCCCATTGCCCGGAGGGGCCGCCAATGTCGGCGTTGCAATGAGAACAGACATGATCAGCAAGGGAAAAATCAATTTGAAAGAGCGTATGAACCTTGCTATTACGACCGATCCAGAGCTAAAGCAGCGATTCAAAAATGCAGTTCTGCAGGGACCCGTCAGAGGGTTCGGACTACCTTTGGGAACCCGTAAACAAAAAGTTTCGGGTGCCGGGTATATGCTCATCGGGGATGCGGCTTCTTTTATCGATCCATTTTCGGGAGAAGGGATCGGAAATGCAATGAAAAGCGGTATGGTAGCCGCCGAAGTCGCGTCAGACTGTATTAAACAGCAGGATTTTTCTTCAAAAAAATTGGAATCCTACGATCAGATTATATACAGTAAGATTTGGGGAGAACTGCACCTCAGTCACAGGATGCAGAAGTTCGCTGCATACCCGTGGTTATTCAACTTTGTGGTGAACAAAGCGGGCAGTAATGAGGCTTTGCGTGAAACTATCATTTCTATGTTTGATGATTTAGACATTCGAAAAAGACTCAAACAACCATCTTTCTACATGAAACTTCTCTTCTCGGGAACTAAAAAAATCAAAAAATAATTCTTCCTTTATGTTGTAAAAAAAACGTACTTTTGCGCCTTACCCAAATCAATCAGTTACATCAAACTAAAAACAAACCAAAACAAACAACGCAAAATGAAAAAAGTATTTTTATCACTCATGGCAGTTGCCACAATTTTCGCTTTGAATTCTTGCAAACCCAAGATCAGCGATCAAATGAAAACCGACATCACAACCTTTAAAACAGATTGGGCTAAAATGGCTACAGATCTCGCTGCTTGGGGAGATGGCATGACAGCTAGTGCAAAGAAAATGGCTGATGCAGACAAAGATCTTCATGTTGGAATGGACACTGCCAAAATGAAGACAAAAGAAGAAAAAGCAAAAGCTGCAGAACACATGGGTCGTTGCAAAGCAAATGCTGAAAAAGTTACAGCAATGCAAAAATCCTATGGTGATTTCAAAAAAGGTATCGACGATGCTACAACAGCTTTCAATGACTGGAGTGCAAAAGTTGACAAAGGTGAAGTTACCGAAGCTGATGCTAAAACAGCTATGGAAACTTATCACAAACAACTTGATGACGCTAAAGCTAAAATGACCGAATGGGATGGTTCTTTGAAAGCAGTAGTTGCTGACGAAGACAAAAATGAAGCAGACTGCAACAAATTGATGGCAGAAGCGAAAGGAAAAGATAAAGCAAAAGATGTTAAACCTGCTCCTGCATCTGGTAAATAATTAATTACCTTTTTGGGTAAAAAAAGAGGGTTGAGCAATCAACCCTCTTTTTTTGTACTACTGTTCGTCAATTATGCATGTTCCAGTTCATTCACCTTTTTATACTCGTCAGTGAGCTTTTTCTGTATATCTCCCGGAACCAGCGCGTAATCATAATACTTACCCTTGTAGCTTGCACGTCCCTGAGTAATTGAACGGAGCGTTGTAGAGTAGCGGTCAAGTTCTGAAAGAGGAACTCTTGCTTTTATGATCTGATAATTGTTTTTTGAATCCATTCCGGTGATGATAGAACGACGACCCTGAAGATCAGTCATCACTTCACCCATCAGTTCTTCCGGGACCATCACTTCTACATCATAAATTGGCTCCATGATTTTAGGGTCTGCATTATGGAAGGCTTCTTTGAACGCCATCATGCCGGCTATTTTGAAAGAAATATCATTGGAATCGACCGGATGCATTTTGCCGTCATATACACAAACACGAACATCGCGAACATAAGAACCGGTTAACGGACCTTCATTCATTTTCTCCATTACGCCTTTCATAATAGAAGGAATGAATCGCTGATCGATGACACCGCCAACGATGCAATTGAAGAAGACCAGTTTCCCTCCCCACG
>JAHEYM010000270.1 GCA_023251595.1 Bacteroidota bacterium | reverse complement strand
TTAATGATGAATTACTGAAGAACGCAGGCAAAGGAAATTATTTTGAAGAATTACTCGCACGCATACGCGATATACGGAGTTCTGAGAAGGTGTTTTGGAGGAAAGTATTGGATATTTTTGCGACGAGTATTGACTACGATCCGACAACAGAATTGAGTGAATCCTTCTTCAAAACAATACAAAACAAAATGCATTGGGCGGCATAGTAATACAGCGGCGGAAGTAATTTTTAACAGGATAATTGCGGCAAAGCCTAACTTGGGATTAACGAATTTCAAAGGGAAGAAGATTTGATCAAGCAAATAGAAACCACCGCAAAAAAATTGAAGAAGAATAAATAAATTGTCGTTATTCAAAGGGTAAGCAATCTTTCATATTACTTTGAATAATCAATTTAACTTTTATTCAATCCATCATCTGAACCTGCTCTTTACTCCTTCACCATCTTTTTCACCATCTTAAATTCACCCGAAGAAATTTCCGCAAAATACATTCCAGGTTTTAATAACTCAGGACGTATATATTTTTCAAACCCGAAATTCTCAAACATTTCTGAATATATAATTTTACCCGTGATATCGGAAATCTTCACCAAAACATTTTTGTCATTATTTCCGCTCACATATATATGAAATCCGTCATTAAAAGGATTTGGAGAACATTCAGTAGAAATATTTTCAGCGATAGGATTTCGAATAGATGTGGGAATGGAACCGAATTTCAATATTACACCATTCGCGCCTACAGCCCAGCCCGTTGTGGGACTCGAGAAATGAACCGAATATAATAGATTTGTTGTGGGGGAGGACATATTAGACCAACTATTTCCTGCATTTGTTGTGGTCATAATGGTACCGCCGGCGCCAACATTATATCCGTTCGTCGGACTTGTGAAAAATACACCGCGAATATCATTTGGGAAAGGTGGATATGGCATTGTCCAGGTTGCACCGGCATCAACTGTTCTCAACATAATTCCCAATGCGCCTACCGCGTAACCCGTGTCAGCACATGGAAAATGAACTGAATATAAATTCGATGTAGTTCCTGAAGTTAACTGTGTCCAGTTTGTTCCGCGATCAATGGTTTTAATTATTTTTCCTCCAGTGCCGACCGCGTAACCGATCAGTGTGTCGGTGAAACAGACAGACGTCAGAGTTGCAACAGTTCCGGAAATTTGTGTAGCCCAGCTAACTCCCGCATTATTTGTAATCTCAATTAAACCGGTATTGCCAACAGCAAAAGCGGTTGAATCGGTCGTGAAACAGAGTCCGTTAATTCCTGTTGGCGCTCCGGTTACATACGAAACACCGATCGGATTGCCCACTCGCCCGAGTGCCGTACTGTTGCTCGTTAATGAATACCAATAATCTGTGGAGCCGGATGCAATGCAGGAAAAAGTTGAACCACCAACAGAAAGAGGTGTTGTCCAAGAAGCTCCACCATTAACAGATCTGACAATATTTGTCGCTCCTGAAGCAGCCACACAACTGTCGTTAATGGCATACACCGATAAAAGATTTGTTGTTACCGGTGAGGTAATCAGATTCCATTGTGCCGTCGCTATTTGGCAACAGATACAGCTAATTAAAAGGAGCGTAAGCTTTTTCATGGTTTTGGGGTTAAGAGTTTCGGTCATTGAGACCGTCAAAGTGCAAATCTAATAAACCGTTTCCACTTCGACAAGTAACAAACGGATGAGATCCCCATAGCACAACTTTAAATTGATAAAGTTTTAAATACAATATTAAATGATAATGATCATATAAAATATTGAGTCCTGTCATTTATTAATAAATTATCTGATGATAGTTTTGTGCGGATTATTCAAACCCTTAATTGTAATTAATCATGAAAAAAAACTTATTCAAATCATTTCTTTTAGTGTTCTCTCTGGTCTTCGGACTCAGCGCCTGTACCTCAACGACAGAGGAAGGAAAAAAAGCGGATGAACCAAAAGCTGAAAGTGCCGGTGGAAATGTCGGTCAGTCAGCCGTAAAAGACGATCAGAGTCAAAAAGATGTGGTGAAAATTGCTGCCGGCTCGAAAGATCATACAACATTGGTTTCTGCAATTAAACAAGCTGAATATGTAGATGTGCTCAGTAACGTCGGACCATTCACGGTTTTTGCACCAACAAATGATGCTTTTAGCAAACTTCCTCCGGGAACCTTGGATGGTTTGATGAAACCTGCTTCAAAAAATGATTTAAGAAATATTCTGGAATATCATGTTTCGCTAGGCGTATTTAAAATTGATGCGCTGAAAGACGGACAAATTATCGGTCAGGCAAATGGCGATAATATTACTATCGCAATGAAAAACGGCAAGCCCACTGTGAACGGTGCAAATATTCTTGCTTCCATTCCCGCCTCGAACGGGATGGTACATGTGATTGATGCCGTTCTCTTGCCTCCGAAAAAGAAATAGCATTTTTGGGTTTATTTTTTTTCATAACAGTGCGGTTGGGGAGCCGCATTGTTTTTTTATTTTATTTTTGCAGCCTAATTCATCGATGCGATTATGTCAAAAATGAGTCTTGATCTTCACGATATATTTAATAAAAGCAGAGATATTGAAACTGCATTAAATGATATTATGAACGATGCCGTTGAAAAAAGAATTGAGACCATAGAAATTATTACAGGGAAAGGAAGCGGTCAATTAAAAAAACGTGTGCTCAGATTTTTGCAACGCGACGATATAAAAAAATTATATCATCGTATAGAAAAAGACAGTAAAAATCATGGTCGGCTGTTCTGTCATTTCCGGCATAAAAAAGGAATGAAATAGTCAGTGGTAGAGACGTTGCACGCAACGACTTGTTATTGGTTAGTGTGGGATATGCATATTTTTTGTTACCTTCGCACGCCTTTTATCCCACCCATGTCATCACTTGTTGCAATTGTTGGTCGTCCGAATGTCGGCAAATCTACCCTCTTTAATCGTTTAATTGGTGAGCGCAGAGCTATTGTTGACGCCACTTCCGGTGTTACCCGCGATCGTCACTATGGAATTGTAGATTGGTCAGGACGAACGTTTTCTGTGGTCGATACCGGCGGATTTTTGACGGGGAAAGAAGATGTTTTTGGTCCCGAAATACGTAAGCAAATTGACATTGCAATTGAAGAAGCAGAGATAATTCTGTTTCTTGTTGATGTAGAAACCGGCATCACGGATCTCGATATGGCTACCGCTGCGATGATCCGAAAGAAAGGCAGAAAAGTATTGTTGGTGGTGAATAAAGTCGATAATCACGTCAGAATGCGCGAATCGACCGAATTTTATGGACTTGGTTTGGGTGAATTTTTCAGTATCTCTTCTATAAATGGTAGTGGCACCGGCGAATTGTTGGATGCGCTCGTGAAATTGCTTCCGCCCGACGAACCCGATCCAAACGAGGGACTACCCAAGCTTGCGATTGTCGGCAGACCGAATGTCGGAAAATCATCTTTGCTGAATCAATTGATAGGTGAGGAACGAAGTATCGTAACCGATATTGCAGGAACAACACGTGATACATTGCATCAGGCATATCACGCTTTCGGTTTTGATTTTCTGTTAATCGATACCGCCGGACTTCGTCGTAAATCGAAAGTGGATGAAGATATAGAATTTTATTCTGTGATGCGTGCTATTCGTGCGATTGAAGAATCGGATGTGTGTTTGATCATGATCGATGCTTCAGTGGGTTATGATTCTCAGGATGTTTCCATTTTTCATCTCGCTCAGAGAAACAGAAAAGGAATTGTTATTTTGGTGAATAAATGGGATCTCGTCGAAAAAGATACGCATTCAACAAAAACCTATACGGAGTTTATTCAATCGAAAATATCTCCTTTTACGGATGTGCCGATTCTTTTTATATCTGCAAAAAACAAACAGAGAATTCATAAGGCGTTAGAGACTGCACTTGAAGTTTATAAAAACCGTGCAAACAAAATCTCCACCTCTAAGTTGAATAAAATTATGCTTCCGATTATTGAACGAAATCCTCCTCCCGCAATAAAAGGAAAACATATTCAGATAAAATATATCACACAACTTCCATCGCATACACCGACTTTTGCATTTTTCGCAAATCATCCTCAATATATAAAAGAACAATACGCCCGCTTTTTAGAAAATAAACTTCGCGAAAATTTCCCTTTGTCAGGTGTTCCTGTATCTATATATTTCAGAGGAAAAGAGAAGAGGGAAAATCTCTGATAAATTTTTAATTATTTATTTTTCACTCATATTAATCTATATTCTATATGAAAATTAAAATTTACACGGATACCATCAAGCAGCTAAAAACTGCAATTCTTGCCAGCAGATATAAAGCTGCCGTCTTGGCAAACCGCGAACTGCTCGTTCTTTATTTTAATGTTGGGAAATTGATTTCCGAAAAGAGCAAAACAGAAAAGTGGGGCTCTAAAGTTTTGGAGAATATTTCTGAAGATTTGCAGAAGGAACTGCCCGGTTTAAGAGGATTTTCAGCAACAAATCTCAAGAACATGAGAGCTTTTTACGACTATTGGACTCCGGTATTTACAATTAGTCAGTCAGCGACTGACCAATTGGCAAAAAAGAGCAATAAAAAATTAACTTCCGGTAAATTTGTAATTAGTCAGTCACCGACTGACCAATTTGGTGCAACCATAGATGAACGATTTTCGGAACACTTTTACAGAGTAAGTTTTACACATCATACAACCTTAATAACTTCGGTAAATTCCATTGAAGAAAATGTTTTTTATATTCTTAGAATTGCTAATGAATTTTGGTCTGTTGAAACATTAAAGCATCATCTGCAAAATAAATTATATAAAAAGAAGGGAAAGCTACCAAACAATTTTGCGACTGCCATTACCAACGATGATTTAAGAGCAAAAGCATTGATGAGTTTTAAAGATGAGTACCTTCTCAATTATGTGAATATTGAAGATCCTGATGAAGAGGACGAGCGGGTGATAGAAAATGAGATAGTGCGGAATATAAAAAAATTTCTGATGTCGTTGGGTAATGAATTTGCATTTATTTCCAATCAGCACCGTGTAATGGTTGGTGGTGAGGGGTATTTCACAGACCTTCTTTTCTACAATAGAAAATTGCAGTGTCTTGTAGCCTTTGATCTTAAAAAAGGAAAGTTCAAACCTGAACACGTGGGCAAAATGAATTTTTATCTTTCAGCTTTAGATGAGTTTGTAAAACTTCCCCACGAATTGCCATCCATTGGAATTATTCTGTGTAAGGAAAAAAATAATAAAACCGTTGAGTTTTCTTTCAGGGATATGAAGAAAGCCATGGGGGTTTCTACCTATAAATTGAGTAACGAATTACCGAAACAATTCAAAGATGCCTTGCCTGACGCTAAAACGCTTAAAAAATTGATGGGATAGAATTTAGGAGAACATCATTAATTTGTGGTTTTATATTGTTTTTCTCAATTAGTCCGTCAGTGACGGACCAATTGAAATAGGGAGTTGGATGATCAAGAAAATCCTCCCCCTGCCCCCTCCAGCGGGGGAGAGTTAAATTCATATCTTTTTACAAAAAGATATGAATAGATAGAAAAGAGTCTGAATAAATCAATACGTATCATTCTTTTCTTGACAAAGAAAAGAATCCTATTCTCCCCCGCTGGAGGGGGCAGAGGGAGGACGATGGCATGAGATGGAAGTACTGTTATTGAAATGCCTCTCAGCGGAGAATAGACAAAGATTGTAAAAAAACTTTATTTACTTTTTTTCTTCACTTGTTTTGGAAAAGGATAACCTTCTTTCACTACTCTTGCAACCACATCTATTGTCTCCTTCGACTCTTTATATGCTTTGTAAAATTTATTACCCCACTTTGTTTTATCATTACCATTTGGATTAGCGGGGAAGGTGGAACTAATTCCTTTTGTTATGAGCCGAG
>JAHEYM010000269.1 GCA_023251595.1 Bacteroidota bacterium | reverse complement strand
CGGGTATAATTACACTTTATTGAACAAAATTCACGCTGGATGGAAATGCTGCCATTACATCATCAAATCCCGGGACAGGTTATATTTTTGGTGAATTGCGATTTTCCAAAAACGGAATTGTTCAATACTACCGAAACTCTGTTTATAACGTAATTCAGCAGATCAAAATAATAGTTACGCAGAATTGCACCTTAGATGTGCAGTCAGGGAATTTGGATATTGCGTCGCATGTTCAACCCCGTCTTGATCTTCTTCAGATACGTGCGGATGCAAAACTGTTATTAAATCGAAATCAGATAACATCGAATGGCATGAAACCAAATTCCGGTTTGACGATAGAGGCAAATGCATTGTTGCAAATCAGAAATGAAAATGGTTTATTTGATGGAAGTGTAAACTCAGCAATTTCCGGTGCAAATGGAATGGATTATTCACTCGACGAAAACAGCACAATTGAATATGCTGCAAATCAGACCCAATTTGTGACAGGATTAAATGATAAACCCGCTCATCAATATGGCATTTTGGAAATAAATGTCTGTGGAAAATCTCACACTTGTTTTGCATATCAGGCGCAACAATCCGTTGCTGTCCGTAAACAATTTTTACTCAATCAGGGTGAATATAAACTGAATGGTGAAAAACTGATTATTAAAAACGGTTCAACAACCGCGATCGTGCGTAAAAACGGATTTATCAGAAGTGAGACCAGAAATGCTGAAAATAAATCTGAAATTGTTTGGGAGAACGTTTTTATGGGGACGCATATTTTCCCTTTTGGTGCCGATTCAGGAAGTTATTTACCGGTTACTTTTAACGTGACTGATGGAGCAGGAAATAGCATTACGGCTTCTACACGACCGACAAATATGGATAATCTCCCTCTTACGGTGCAAAATGGTTTTAACACAATTCCGAACTTGAATATATTCAATGAGGGTGACGAAGCATATACAAAAATTATTGACCGTTGGTGGAATTTTGAAGCTCCCGGAATTACAGCAGATGTCACACTGACTTACAAAGGTTATGAAAACACTTGTTCCTCGGAGATTGCTACTAAAAATTTCGGAATAATGAAATGGACCGGCACCTATTGGTCCGGGTTAACGGGATTGGGAACGGGTGTCACCCAAGGGATTGGATCTGTGAGTATTTTTGGAGCGCACTCTTTTGGTCCATGGATCTTAGCAAGCGAGGGCATAGATCCTGCAATTCAATTGGTACGTTTCGAAGCAAGTCGTGATCATATCAAAGCAACCTGTGAGTGGAGTGTTATTGATCAACAAAATTGCAAGCAATATATAATTGAACGATCAGCGGATAAAAATTTGTTTACACTTGTTTCAACCATTGAAAAAACAGGTGCTATAACCGGACGGACGGATTATGATTTAATTGATCCTTCACCATTAAATGGTACTTCCTGGTATCGTTTGGGTACAATCGATTATGACAACAAAATTCAATATTACGATCCGGTTCAGGTCAATAATATTGAGGGACCCGCTTCAGATGGTTTTAGTTTTAACTTATTTCCTAATCCATTCCATGATCACCTCACACTTAATTTGGTTTTACCTGGTGATGGAAACCCTGAAATTAATATGATGGATATCACAGGTCGTCACTTCTGTTCATGGGTGATTGATGCGGTTCCCGGTCCCGGGAAATATGATCTGAATTTTGACCGTGTTGTTCCAAGCGGAGTATATATGATTGAGGTAAACTTTAGCGGAAGAGTATATACAAAACGATTGGTGAAACTTTAATTAACAATTAACAATTAACAATTAACAATTAACAATTAACAATTAACAATTAACAATTGAAGTAGTCAATTAACATAAAATATGATAAATACAAGTAAATCAAAAAATAAACACATACTGAAATCACATTCGGATGAAAGTGATTTTGCAATAATGCTGGAAAATCTTGTTCCCAAAGGACGTGACTTTGCGACCCTCTCCATGCTCGCCATGAAACAATTAATAGTTCAATGTTCCTCGACTAAAAAGCTTTAATTGTTCATTGTTAATTGTACATTGTTAATTCATTAATAATATGAAACTAAAGAATAGAATGCAACACCGGATGCGGATGAAGACTACAACAAGAATTCTTCTTGTGACGACATCCGTGAGTGTATTTGTGATACTCACATTTGTTATTGTATTTCACCTAAGCGATAATCATCCATCCAAAGCAAATGGAAAAGTAGAAGCGATTGCTTCGGGAGATTGGGATAATCCTGCAATCTGGAATACGCATGTAGTTCCGACCTTTGATGACGTTGTTACTGTTGCCGGTAGTAATGATGCAAAGGGAATTATTGAAGTTCAAATTAAAGGTGAGGCTCGTTGTGCTCAATTGAATGTAAATAGTGCCTCACAGAATGTTAGTGTTATTTTAAAGAAAGGAGCTAATTTGAAAGTGGAGGGGGACCTAACGATAAACGGAGGCTCAGTGACCGGTCACCGTGCTGTTGTTAAACTTGAAGGTGAGATGCATACAACGCAAACGGATTTAACCATAAAGGGAAATTTGAAGATTCTTGGCACACGTAAATCACATGATGCTCAATTGCTCGCTTCCGGCGAATCGGCTGGAATAAATCTTTCGGGACAATTAATTCTTCCGACTGAACCCACCAATTATGCAACCTTAAATTGTACTGATGGTGCTCATTTTAACTATTGTGGCTTGTCTCCCCAAATATTAAAATTAAAAGGAAATTATAAAAATGATCTTATATATAGTAATGTTGAAATTAATAATCCGGGGGGTGTTCTTCTCGAACAATCGATCACACCGGATGTTCTCACAGGTGATCTCACAATTCACACCGGTCGATTAATGACAAATGGATATGAAATTGCGATGAGTGATAATGCTTTATTCAGTATTCACGATAACGCGATGTTTTTCACAAGCACTACAACCATTGGTTCGGGATTTCCGATGAAAAATGTGCGTTGTGATATAGGATTTCATTCGAATGTTCAGTTTGCTGCGGCATGGCAAAATATACCGAAACTTCCTGATAATCAGGAGTACGGTATAGTGACAGTTTCAGCGTATGGGACTGTTTATTTAGCGGAAGATATCACCATTAGAAATAAACTTATTCTATCAAGCGGTGTTCTTTCATTAAATGGAAAAACATTAAATGTCATTAGTTCTGCACCTGACGCTATATCGAAAATAAATGGAAATTTGACAGTGGATGTTTCTAATGGACGATCAAATATTAATTGGTATGTGAAAGGCAGTATAGGTATATATACTGTTCCATTCGCTACCTTGAGCGGACTCCCGGTACCGGTTACGATTAATATTCAGGACCCCGGAACCGGTAATGGGTTTTTGGCATTCACAACGTATGAAACTTCTTTCGATAATTTGCCGCTACCCGCAGGCGTTGGCAGTTTAACAAATAACGAGGGACTTACCGCAACCGATTTTACAGATCGCTTTTGGGTGGTTCAACCAAAAGAATTTAATACCATTCCAAAAGGAACAATGACCTTATCACTTTCGAAACCCGAAGCAGGATCCGTTCAGGATTATCATGCAATGCTCTGGAAAAATGATACGTGGCAGAAATCAACAACGCAACAGGTTAAATATAAAAC
Source organism: Bacteroidota bacterium (assembly GCA_023251595.1). Taxonomy (GTDB): domain Bacteria; phylum Bacteroidota; class Bacteroidia; order AKYH767-A; family JABDAW01; genus JAHEYM01. The sequence goes on along the minus strand of JAHEYM010000269.1, from coordinate 2,273 downwards.
TGCGGTTGTCATGCAAAGTGTTGAACTATCTGGAATTTTCGCCTTGGCGGGAAAAGGACAAATAATTCCTGATACATCTGTAATTATCGATCCGCAACCTCAAACTATTACTACAGCGTCTTCTTCGGATTTTAATTAAAGATTTTCACTATTTAACGATTTTCCCTTTATGAATTAATCCGGAATGTTCTCTTATTTCATATATATATATTCCTTTCAAAAAGCGCTCTGTATTGATTGAAATTGAATAGGTAAAGCAGGATGAGAAAAGTCTTCTTGACTCTATATCGTAAAAAATAATTTCCGTTTCCTCTCCGGAATTCATACGTACATTTAATCTGTCAGTTACCGGGTTTGGAAATATTCCCGGAGATGTTGTTTCTTTATTTTGTTCCGAAATGGATGTGGGATAGTTGCAAGTACCATACATGTGAAAATTATGTTCTCTGTAACAATTAAGCGTCCACTCAATATTCCCGATAAAACTCCAGTCACCTATCCAGTTGTCATAAAGACTTCCGATTCCTTCTACCCAAACTTCTTCCTGTCCTCCATATTGAAAATGAATTTGCCGACGATAATTTCCATTAATTAAAATACTATCAACCAGATAAACCTGATGGCATAGCACGCCCGAAGGTTCCGAATGAAAACAAAAGGTATCACCCAAATTCAAATTAAAATCGTAATAAATATAAGCTGCCGTGTCAAGTGCTTGTCTGAACCATACTTTTTTCGTTGAATCTTCCCTAAACATACCATATAAAGTTGCAGTCTGAATATTGAAAACAGGTTCGGGATTAATAGTTCCCAGACTTCCCCAATTACAATATATCTTCGTATATGTATAGCTATCGATAACTGTATCGCCCCCCAAACCGAAGTGCCAGGTTCCGGTTTCGGGTGGAAGAGTTCCATAGCCGTACTCAACGATTGTCCAGGTTGCACTATCCGTTCTGAATGGATAATAGGTTTGTGAAAATATGTGCAGACTCATAAAAGACAATAATAGTGTAAAGGATTTTTTCATCTTATTTATAATTTTTCATGATGAGAGAAATGTCCGGAAAACTGTTCATGGCTTTTATTGAAACAATGATTAGTATAATACTCACTATTATAGTTCCGATTGACTTTAGAAACGGAAAAATCATACCGCAATAAATCAACATCGACACTCCAATTATAATATTGATGAATCCACCATATTCAATTTTGTTCAACATCATTATATAACAAACAAATACGATTACCCCCGATAACATCAATATATGACCATCCATGAGTAGACGCAGGAGGTCTATATTGTAGCCTTCTTTGTGCTTTATCAACACGAAGATGTCGTGCAGTATTCCGTTTCCGAAATACCATATCGCGATAATTAAAACCCAATGAATGGATAGTAGTGAGTCCATTTATGTTCTTTTTTAGGTTGAAATTCACAGTAAAAATATGAATTTGGAAGATATATTCATCGGAAAACAGTATTTTTGATCCGTTAACTTACGAATTCACAGTTTTAAATGCTTCTATCATGAAAAAACTATTCATTTTGTTCGCGTTTTTAATTTGTTTTGCCGTTGATGCACAACTCCCAAACCTTGTGACAGGGAGTGAAAATCCTACTCAGTTTCCGATCGAACGTCTCTCGCGTTCCACCATAAGTGAATGGTATAATTATGGCGCAAGTATTTACAATTTGGGAGGAAATGTCAGCTATTTCAGAAATTTTCTTTTCCCCGATTCCACCGTTCAGGTCGAATTTACGGGTGGAATGGGCAAGGTTTGGAAACATTCTATGGGACAGACTTTCGATCCTACAAGTACCATGTTTACAGCCAACACTGTGCTGAATGATTTTGACTCATATACAGTTGATTCCCTGATATTCTGGTATCGTTATTTCCGGTTTCAGCATGGATCACCCGATACCCTGATCATTCAGATTTGGGACGATAATTTGATGACTTTTCAACCAAATCCCTGGAGCGACGGTCGATCTTACGCAAATGTCAATTACAATTATCTGAGTAGAAAAGGGGATTCTCCGACACAGGAATTCACTATCCTTCTCGGCGATGGAGACACAAGCATGACGAATCAGAATGGGATAGCTCTTGCACTTAATCATTCAGTCGCAGCGGGAAAGAAATTCACCGCAGCTATTACCTATTTCCCTGGAAACGCTGTTAATTATGGGGATACAATTGATACGTATATGACAAATCCTCCTACTAATCCGATCAATTCTTTTGTTGTATATGATTATTGTG
>JAHEYM010000268.1 GCA_023251595.1 Bacteroidota bacterium | reverse complement strand
TCAAATTTTATTTCGAGATAGTACCGGGTGTTTCGCAATAATATATAATTAAATATACCTGTGTCGATTGAGTCCCATTGAGCATCATGATAAATATTCCATTTTGCATGCACCCAGGGATTTTGAACATATTGAATTCCAACAGTAAAAGTGAGAGAATCTGGTAAAACAATTCTGGTACTCTGAACGCTGAATTCAGGTCCCGTTTGCGCGGTATCAGGATCGTTTGGGATGAAGAAATATGTACTATATGTATAACGACCTAAAATCCCATCTCCCGAAATGGAGTCGTGCCCGATAACATGATTACTCTCAATCGATAAATTTTTATTCGCCCAAACCAGCAAACTATGTGTTCCATAATGCGCATATTCGCTGCTACTGTCCACCTCACCCAAACCATTATCATAACAACAATTCAGGGTACTTGTATGATGACATGTATCCCCGCCCACAATTTCTTCAAAAATACCCCAATTCTGTGTGGTTTCAAAATCGTCCTGAAATATTATGCTGTCGGATTGGATAGAGACATTTTGAGCTTGGGTGAAATTCAGATATATAAGAAAAAGAAGTCCGATTATGTAGAGTTTTTTCATTCAAGGAAAGTATTTGGGTTGATGACAACTCCGGCTCAAAATTAATAAAACAATCGAAATATAGAGAAGAAAATGCTTATTTTTGTGCGCTGTGTTGTACTGCATAATAACGGTTTCGTATAATTGACTAAACAATTCAATCATGAGACTTCATGTTAAAACTTTTTTATTTGGTATTAGTTTGATCTTCACAAGCTGTGTCACTCTTTATAAACCGAATGCAATTCATTCTCCATTGTTGAAAGAGAAGGGAGAATTCAGCGCTTCGTCATCGATAGGTGTGTTTGGTACCGGATTAATTAATCTGCAGGCTGCTTACGCAATCGCAAATAACACTGGAATAATGATAGACGGAATGTATCATGAAAGAAGGATTATAAGCGCAGATTCGTCTCTGGAAAAACTCAATATGTTTCATGGCGAAGCGGGTGCCGGTTATTTCAAGCCATTTAGTAATAATATGGGACTTTTTCAATGCTATGGTGGGGTTGGGATTGGAACTACCTCAGATAAAATTGAACATACAACGGACCCGATTCCGGAGGTGAATGCGAAATATTATAATATATTTATACAGCCGGGCGTCGGACTCATCAACAAAAACATTGAAGTCGCTTTTGATGTAAGAATGAATTATGTGCGTCTGTTCAATATTCATGCTTTTCTGACTGACAAATTTGAGTGGTGGAATTCAAATTTTCATTATTATTCCGACACATCGTTTTATTTTGTGAATCTGGAACCTGCACTGACCGTGAAAGTTGGTGGAGAAAAGCTGAAAGGACTATTGCAGTTTGGGGTAACACTCCCCACAATTAATCCGGATAATTATTTTAATATTAATACAGCAAGTGTGCTCCTTTATCCCCTTCTGAAATTCTCTTTTGGAATCAGCTATACATTTAGGAAAAGTGTGGGTGTTACAAAAAAAATATAGATTGTTAATTGTTAATTGAATCCGTGCCTCTCTTCAAACATAAAAAACCACTTCAATTTACCTATCGTCCTGTTTTCTACAAGGAGGAGGAAATGGAGAGTGGAATAAAAAATGGTTTGAAACGGGAAAGAAAATTGATGCCCGAAACTGAACTTTCAGCCAATTATAAAAACTTCAGAGAACGGTCACGTCTTCGTCAAAAACGCTCGCAGATGAGGTTGATTATCATCATTGCACTTTTCTTGTTGCTTTCGTGGTTTTTGTTCTCTTAATTGTGGCAATAGCTTAGTATCTTTGCAGTCAGGTTTGGTGAAGTTCGTTTTCACCCTCCCCCACTCCTATGCCCGATATCATTCATCTTCTTACGGATTCTGTTGCGAATCAAATTGCTGCCGGTGAAGTCGTTCAACGACCCGCTTCGGCTGTGAAAGAGTTGATGGAAAACTCGATCGATGCCGGCGCAACCAAGATTATGCTCATCATTAAAGATGCAGGAAGAACACTGATTCAGGTTACGGATAATGGTTGTGGTATGTCGGAAACCGATGCCCGTATGTCATTTGAGCGACACGCTACGTCAAAAATTCACTCAGCCGACGACCTTCTAACCATCCGTACTAAGGGTTTCAGAGGTGAAGCACTTGCCTCGATTGCCGCCATCGCACAGGTGGAAATGAAGACCAGACAAACAGGGAAAGAGACGGGAACACTTATCAGAATTGATGGGTCCCTCCTGATAAATCAGGAGGTTATTAGTTGTAATGAGGGTACTTCTATCGCAGTGAAAAGTCTGTTCTATAACGTTCCTGCGAGACGGAATTTTCTGAAGTCAAATCCTGTTGAAACAAAACATATTATCGAAGAATTTCAACGTATCGCACTCGCACATCCTGAGGTTGGTTTCTCTATGAATCACAACGGACTCGAAGTATTTCAATTAAAACCTGCAACCCTCAGGCAACGCATTGTCGCGATTTTCGGTCCTTCGATAAATGAGAAATTGGTTCCGGTGGAGGAAGATACCACGATCATGTCGGTCAGTGGTTTTGTCGGCCGACCCGAGATGGCGAAAAAAACCCGTGGTGAACAATTCTTTTTTGTGAATCAGAGATATATCCGCGATAATTATCTTCAACATGCAGTTCAAAATGCTTATGAAGAACTCCTGCCACATGGTTCATTTGCTTCCTATTTTCTTTTTATAGAAACAGATCCCGCCAAGATCGACGTCAATATTCATCCTACAAAAGCCGAAATTAAATTTGAAGACGAACGTTCAGTTTACGCGATTATCCGATCTGCTGTTAAACGGGCTTTGGGGCAATACAGCGTTACTCCCACGCTCGATTTCACACTCGATACCTCGGTAAATATTCCACATATAACGAAGGATACAAAAATTGTTGCGCCACAAATTAATCTGAAACCCGATTACAATCCATTTCACCAAAAAGAAGAAAAAGATCATAGTTGGACGATACCTTCCCGATATCCGTCTGTGAGCAGAACCGCTCCAGGCTGGCAAAAAATGTACGAGGATAATGGAAAAGATACTCCGGTTCAAACACCTCCGAGCGATAAACCGCAGGAATTTCCCTCACCTGAATTTGCTTCTCCATCCGACACACATCCGACTCCGCTTTTTCAATTAAATGGTAAATATATAGTTACGATTATCAATAATTCATTAACAATAATTGACCGACAAGGAGCTCAGGAACGAATCTTATATGAGAAATATCTTGAATCGCTTGATAAAAATTTGCCCGGCTCTCAACAACAACTCTTTCCAACAGCAATTGATTTCGGTGCTGAAGACTCCCTGTTACTGGAGGATATCACAGAAGATATTCGCCGGCTTGGATTCGACATCAGACCGTTCGGCAAACAAACTTTTGTTATTCATGGCTCACCTGCCGATATTCCTGCCGGATCTGAAAAAGAATTGATTGAATCACTTCTCGAACAATTTAAAAATAATTCTGATCTACTCCGTATTAATAAACGCGATAATATTGCGAAAACTTTCGCCAGAAATATCACTTCTAAATTCAGTGCTAATTTGAGTGATAAAGAAATAAGACAGTTGATCGACGATCTGTTTTCTTGCGAAACACCACAAGCGAATGCCTCAGGTAAACCGATACTCTTTGTGCTTTCGGAACAGGATATTTTAAAAAGATTCGGTAAAACCGTTTAAATAATTTATGAGTTCCGAACAATTCAGACCCGCTCCTTTTAAGATCTTGCCGCATGCGGTAAAAAATCTTCTGATCATTAACGGACTCTGTTTCCTTGCGGGAATTACCGCGATGAATGCATGGAATCTTGATCTGAATGATTTATTGGGATTGCATTATTTCTCCGCAGAGAAATTCCGTCCATATCAGATCATTACTTATATGTTCATGCATCAGGGGTTCACACATATATTATTTAATATGTTTGCTCTTTGGATGTTTGGCAGTTCGCTCGAAAATTTCTGGGGACCGAAAAAATTTCTAATCTATTATTTTGTCACCGGAATTGGTGCCGCTGTGTGTCACTATACGGTTATTTATTTCGAGCTTCAACCTGAACTTCTCCGAATTGATAGTATTATCAATTCATCGAGTATTCAGAGTGAAGAAGCGCGTCTGTATAAGATAAATTTATTGAATAGTATTAACGTCGTCGGTGCATCAGGAGCCGTATTTGGGCTCCTGCTCGCCTTCGGTATGACTTTCCCGAATTCGCTGGTATATATATATTTTGCCATTCCGATGAAGGCCAAATATTTTGTGATGCTCTATGCAGGTCTTGAATTATTTTCAGGGATCAGAAACAGTTCCACTGATAATGTGGCTCATTATGCACATTTAGGCGGTGCGCTCGCCGGTTTTATTTTGTTGATGATTTGGAAGTATAAATCGAAATTCAGGAGACACTGATATGGCATCGATCTCTGATGAATTAAAACGTTTTATTAGCACGGCGAACACGCTGACAAAGCTCATTGTGATCAATGTCGTGGTATTTGTGATCGTCCAAATCATCATGACCATCTATTCACTCTATAGAAGTGAAATAATGTTCGAACCAATTTTGCAATTGTTTATGGTTCCTTCATGGACACACACACTCATTCGGCAACCCTGGTCCATTTTTACCTATATGTTCCTTCATCAGGATATCATGCATATTTTATTTAATATGCTTTGGTTTTATGTTTTTGGAAAAATATTTCTCGAATACAGAGGTGGAAAGAAACTTACTACTGTCTATATTTTAGGTGGAATTTCAGGTGCAATACTGTATGTCCTGGCATTTAACATTTTTCCTGCATTTCAAAATATTGTCGAGGGTTCACACGCACTTGGGGCGTCTGCTTCGATCATGGCAATTGTGGTTGCAACGGCAGTTATGGTTCCCGATTATCCGTTAAATCTTATACTACTTGGCAGAATTCCTCTAAAATATATTGCCATTTTTTCTGTGATTCTTGATGTAATAAATATTCGTTCAGGAAATGCAGGTGGACACATCGCGCATCTTGGAGGAGTTATTTTCGGAGGAATTTATATGTGGCAATTCAAATCAGGTGTTGATATAGGAAAATGGTTCGAAAATCTTGTGCAAAGTGTTGCAAATCTCCTCAAACCGAAACCCCGCATGCGAACAGCATATAACGCAAATAAAAGAAGACCCATTTCAGACGAAGAATTTGTTTCAAGTAAAAAAGCTTTTCAGGAGGAAATAGATCGTATCCTCGATAAAATTGCAAAGTCGGGTTATGATAGTCTTACTAAAGATGAAAAAGACAAACTTTTCCGTGCCAGTGGCAAAAAATAATGGTGAAAAAAGTTCGTAAAAAGCTGTCTGCCACAGGCAAGATTTTTCTGATCCTGAACTTTATTGCGGCTATTTCTCTCGGACTTTCAATCCTTTCCTCGTACATTTCACCTGCACATGCATGGTGGCTTGCATTCTTCGGTTTGACCTTCCCGTTTATATATCTCGCAAATATCCTTTTCGTAATCTATTGGCTCTTTTTCAGATGGAGATATGCTCTCCTTTCATTCATTTTTCTGTTGACCGGATTTTCTGAGATGTCGGGTTTCGCGCAAATTAATTTCAGTCGCAAACTGCCTGATGAAATAATAAAAAAAGGAAAGACATTTAAAGTTATGTCTTATAATGTACGCTTGTTCGATTTATATAATTGGTCGCATAATCTCGAGACGAGAAATAAAATGTTTGATTTACTTGATAAAGAGTCGCCCGACATTGCTTGTTTTCAGGAGTATTTTAACTCAGACGACGGTGATTTCAGAAATACGGATACCCTCGTTCAAATTTTAAGAGCTAAAAATCATTATGAGCGTTATACTGAAACCCTG
>JAHEYM010000267.1 GCA_023251595.1 Bacteroidota bacterium | reverse complement strand
TTCCATGTAATTGAAAGCTCGGATAATCGGGTAATCAGTTTTGTAAAAATATCTGAGAAATCAGCGTCGAGAAAATCTTTTACGGAGCCAGGAATTGCTGTATTATTAATATCCTGAGAGGTAAGTCCGAAATGTACGAATTCGCGAAATGGCGTTAATTCCAATTGATCGAAACGCGATTTAATAAAATATTCTACTGCCTTTACATCGTGATTTGTTTTCGCTTCTATTTGTTTTATTTCAGTAGCATCTTCAATCGAAAAGTTCTGATGAATTTTACGAAGTGCTGCTATTTTATCCTGATCAAAATTACGTAGTTCGGGAAGCGGTAATTTGCAGAGTGCGATAAAATATTCAATTTCAACAAATACACGATATCTTATTAAAGCAAATTCGGAGAAATAGCCGGATAATGATTCGGTTTGTTTCCGGTAACGGCCATCAATAGGAGAAATCGCAGAAAGTTCGTTGAGCATCATTGTTTCAGTCAGACTGCAAATATACAAAAATTTCTAACCTCCACCTAAAGGAGGAGGCTATTTAAGGAGGCGGTTATTTGCCAACAACCATTCTATATCCGTTGCCGTGTACGTTGATAATGTCGATATTGGGGTCTTCCTTCAGAAATTTGCGGATTTTGGTGATATAGACATCCATGCTTCTTGCGGTGAAATAATTATCCGTTCCCCAAATTGTTTTCAAAGCCTTGTGACGGGGAAGAATATCATTCATATAAAAACAAAAAAGTTTTAACAATTCACCTTCTTTCGGAGATAGTTTCTGAGATTTACCATCTATTTCCAGCGTTCTCAATTTATGATTAAATGTATATTTCCCTATCTCAAAAAGATATGTTTCTTCGAATTTTTTATCAGCATCCAGTGCGCGTTTAAGGACGGCTTTTATCTTCAATAATAAAAGCTCTGAATCGAAAGGTTTGATTATATAATCGTCAGCTCCTATTTTAAATCCATTCATCATGTCCTCCTTTAAGGAGCTGGCGGTTAGAAAAATAATCGGGATGGTTTCATCCATTTTCCGGATATCGGCAGCGAGCGTAAAACCATCTTTTCGGGGCATCATGACATCCAGAAGACAAAGATCAAATTCACCCGAAGTAAAAACCTGAAGTGCCTCCACACCGTCTTTACAAAGTTGCACATCGAACTGATTTATCTCAAGAAAATCTTTGAGAACAATTCCGAAATTGCGATCATCTTCAGCGAGAAGAATACGTGGTGCGTTGGGCATTAAAATTCTTTGTTTTCGATTGGTAAGAATACAGTAAAGGTACTTCCTTTTCCCGGTTCGCTTTTCACTTCAATTTTTCCATGATGATTTTCAACAAAAATCTTTACATAACTAAGTCCGAGTCCAAACCCTTTTACGTCGTGCAGATTTCCATGGGGTTCGCGGTAGAATTGTTCGAAGATTCGCTTCTGTACCGGTTTTGACATTCCGATGCCATGATCTGTAACGGAAATACCTATATATTTACCGGAGTTAAAAGTGCTTACATTAATTTCGGGAATATCGGGCGAATATTTAACCGCATTATCCAACAAATTTGAGAAAATACCGGAAATATGAACCGGATCGCCATTTATAATATGATTGGTCGCATGAAAATCTGTTGTTATTTTCGCATCAACATCCGTAAGCTGCATCCGGAATTTTTCAACCAAACTATTTAATGTTTCATGAATATTAAATTCTGTTTTCTCGAGATGAATTTCACCCCGATTAAAACGCGCAATGCCAAGCACTTTTTCAACCTGCGCGTTCATTCGTTTATTTTCTTCTTTAATAATAGAAATAAATTTATGAGCTTTATCACCGTTATTTAATGTGAGCGGATTTGTAAGCGTATCAGCAGCGACAGATATAGTAGCGATCGGCGTTTTAAATTCATGCGTCATATTATTAATAAAATCCGATTTTACATCCGACAATTTTTTCTGCCGAAGAATGATGCGCATAGTGAAGGCAAAAATAAATGTTATGAAAATGGTGAAAAATGCTGATAAGGTCAATATTCCCCACATCGATTTAATTACTGCCGACGACACGGATGGAAAATAAACTGAAAGTGCGGATGGGGGTGTAAATATATCACCCGGATACAAACTCACTTTATATGGTGATTCCATTATTTGTTTTTCATGATCTTTATTTTCCGAATAATCGGGCGTTGATTTATGGGGTGAAAGTATTCCGAACGAAAAATTCTCTGTGATTCCTCTTGACATGAATTCGTTGGACAGCAATTCTTTCATCGTCACAGGTTGTAGATTTTGGCTAAAACCGCTGTTTGCACGCAAAGCTTCGAATTCCATCCGATGCATCAAAACATCCATCCTGTTCATCCTGTTGGAAAATGCGTTCATATCTGAAGTGAAACCGGGGTTATGATTTCCAAATAATTCGGCAAGGAGGGTGTCGGGTGAAAACATGGGTGAAAGATGAGCCATTTCTCTCGCTTCCAGCTTGTTAACACTGGCGTTCATCGCTTCGAAGACTGAGCGTTTAAAAAGTCCCTCTCGCACCTGTACAGCATTTCGAATCCAGTACAATTGTACGAGAATGATGCCGATCAGGGAAAGCGACATCAGAACTGAGATGAGTCCGACAAGTCTTTTATCTGCCATGAACTGCAAAGGTACGCTCTGATATTCAATAGACTGATGATTTTAACGGTTCTTTAACATCTTGAAAAGAAAAATATTTTTCTATGGAAACTTTATATTCATGAATAGTTTCCGTAGTTTTGCGCCGAAATTTGGAAACAGATGCCATCAGAGAGAATTTTAGAGTGTGCGAGAGAACTTTTCTGGAAACAGGGAACCAAGAGTATCACGATGGACGAGATCGCAAGAACCATGGGGATTTCAAAGAAGACGATTTACCGCTATTATACAGATAAGGATCAGATTGTTCGTGAAATGGCGTCTCAACTGTTTCAGACACAAGGAAAGGTATTGGATGATTTGACTAAGAATTCGAAAAATGCCGTAGACGAAATAATAAGTATTATGAAGCACATGGGCGATTTATTCTGCAAAATAAATCCTATTTTATTCTATGACTTGCAGAAATTTCACCCCGACACATGGAAGGTATTCAGGGAATTCAAAGAAACCTATGCTTTAGGAATGATAGAGCGGAATTTAAAACGTGGGATGACGGAGGGATTGTATCGGGAGGATATTAATGTTAAAATTTTAGCGCGACTAAGAATGCATGAGGTTGAGATGGCAATGGATCCTGACCTATTTCCTGCCGACAAGTTTAATCTCCTGGAGGTTCACTTTCAACTCATCGGACATTTCCTTCACGGGGTAGCCACATTGAAAGGCCACAAATTAATTAATAAATATAAAAAATTTCAGGAAGCAGAATAATTCAATATATGATGAAATATTTAATATTATATCCTAAAATCCGGATTTTTGTTTTACTGACGGGAATTACTTTATCTACCTGTTACGCGCAAAAAGATGCAGGTGCAATGAGCATGACGCTACAGCAGGCACTTGAGTATGCGTGGGCGCACGATGGAAAGATCGCCAATTCTGTTTTGGACGAAGAGATTGCGAAAGCAAAAGTAAAAGAAGTTACAGGTATAGGGCTTCCTCAGGTGAATGCAAGTTTTGATTTAAAAAATTACATTCAGATTCCAACTTCCTTAATACCAGGCGAATTTTTTGGCGGTCCCCCCGGAAGCTTTGCAAAAATTAAATTCGGTACGAAATATAATGCAACGGCAGATTTCAGTGCTAGTCAGTTATTGTTTGATGCCTCTTATTTATACGGGCTACAAGCCAGCAAAACCTATCTGGAATTAAATAAAAGAAATACTGACAGGACGCGGAAAGAAGTCACGGTTAATGTTACAAAAGCTTATTACACAGCATTGGTTGGGATTGAGAGATTGAAAATTCTGGACGCGAATCTCGAGAGAGTTAAAAAATTATTAAACGATACTAAAGTCCTTTTGGAGAATGGTTTTGTTGAACAACTCGATTTAGACAGACTTACAATTGCTTATAATAACTTAACCACTGAAAAAGAAAAAGCCGGTAAGATGGTTGAACTTGCCAATGAGCTGCTGAAGTTTCAAATGGGGTTGGATCTTGGAACATCACTCACACTGACTGATAAAATTTCCGAATCGGATTTTGGCACGCCTGATCAAACAACTCTTAAAACGGATTATAATAAAAGGCCGGAATATTCTGCATTGGTCACGACTCGCAAATTGAATTATCTCGATTTAAAGAGAAATCAATCCGGTTATTATCCCAGTCTTTTTATGTACGCGGCTTACGACTACAATGCGCAACGATCTACATTCGATATCTTTAAGCCTGGTGAGCCATGGTTTCCGATCGGACTTGTCGGATTAAAAATGACCATTCCTGTATTCGACGGATTACAAAAAAAATATCGTATAGAACAATCCCGAATAAATCTTAAGAAAATAGATAATATTACGAAAGATCTTGAACAGGGGATTGATCTTGACATTATAGCGAGCCGAACGGCACTCAATAATAGCGTTCTTTCACTCAAAATACAAAAAGAAAATATTAAGTTAGCGCAGAGTGTGTATGATAATGCCAAGATGAAATACGATCAGGGCAACAACACAAATCTTGAAGTGATCACTGCGGAATCAACGCTAAAAGAATCCCAAACCAATTATATTACAGCTTTATACGATGCGATCATCGCAAAAGTGGAGTTGGACAGGGCGATGGGGAACCTAAAATAATTAATAATTAACAATTTACAATTAACAATAGTATGAAGAATTTAAGTATTATTATCTCAGTGTTTTTATTATTATTTATTGTTGTTTCATGCAAGTCAGGTCAAGGCGGTGATAAGAAAACGGAGCTTGAAAATCTGAAAAAACAAAGGTCGGAAATTGACGGCAAGATTCAGAAATTGGAGAAGGAATTAGCGGCTTCTTCGGGTGACACTTCGTCTAAGAATATTCTGAATGTTGAAGTCTATGAACTGGTCACAGCACCTTTTGCACATTATGTAGAAATTCAGGCGAAGGTTGAAGCGGATGAGAATATTAACGTAAGTTCAAAATTACCCGGAACGATTCAAAGCATTTCGGTGAGAAATGGAGATGAGGTAGTCGCCGGTCAATTATTAGCTGAGTTGGATAATCAGGTCATTAAAGATGGCATTGAGGAAGTTAAAACCCAACTCTCATTGGCTACGATATTATTTGATAAGCAGAATAATTTATGGAAGGAGAAGATCGGTACTGAAGTGCAGTTCCTGTCAGCCAAATCGAATAAAGAAGCAGTTGAGAAGAGAATGGAATCATTGAACGAGCAATTGGAAATGAGCCGTATTAAATCACCGATTTCCGGGACGATTGATGATGTTACGATAAAAGTCGGACAGGTGATTGCGCCGGGAATGACCGCCTTCAGAGTGGTAAATAGTTCTAAATTAAAAGTTGGTGGTGAAGTTGCCGAAGCATATACGAGTATGGTAAAGAAAGGGAATGAAGTCAAAATTCTATTTCCGGATTTAAATAAGGAGTTGAAATCAAAAATTTCTTTTGTTTCGAAAGCGATTAATACTTTAAACAGATCATTTACAGTTGAGGTTGGACTTGATGCAAATGAAAAAGATCTTAGACCTAACATGATCGCCATTCTCAAGATCAAGGATTATCAATCAGATTCCGCGTTATCAGTTCCCTCTACTTTAATTCAGTTTTCTGAAGAAGGTAAATATATATATCTGGCAAAGAGTGAGAATGGTAAATTGGTAGCCAGGAGACAAAGTATTATTACGGGTAGAACAAACGTAGAAAATACTGAAATCCGTAAAGGATTGGCAGCCGGTGACAAAATTATCAAAGCGGGTTCGCAGGAAGTAACAGAAGGTCAATTCATCACACAATAACCGAAGATTTGTTTATAAAACAATTCTATTTACAAT
>JAHEYM010000266.1:4292-5979 GCA_023251595.1 Bacteroidota bacterium | reverse complement strand
CCGTACATTTTGGTTCACCGGTGAATACATGGGTGCAACAGATTGGGCAACTGAAATAGTGAAATTCAGATTAACAGATACGAACGATGTTGCAGTGACTCATTTAATGCAACCGGTCACTGCCGGTAATTTGACGAATGCGGAAATTATTAAAGCGAAGGTTACGAATGTGGGATATAATCCTCAATCAAATTTTAATATTTCTTATCGGATTAATGGCGGACCGATCGTTACAGAATTAATAACTCTCACCATTCTTCCTGATAGTTCAATTATTCACACGTTTGCAACTCCCGGTGATTTCTCAACTTTGAATGGAATATATAATGTTGAAGTATATACCTCACTCATCAATGACGAAAATAGGAATAATGATACATTGGTTACGCAGGTAATTCATCTTGCGAATGACGATGCTGCCGCGATAACGGTGACGGGTGGTTCGCCTTATGTTTGCGGGTCTTCATCCATATTTGGATTTATTTTGAAAAATGCCGGAGCTGATACTTTGCATGCGGTTAATATTAATTATAAATTAAATGGAAATACGGTCATCAGTAATCCCTGGGCAGGCACTCTTCCACAGTATGCTGTTGACACCGTCTATATTAATTTGACAGGGTTGCTGAATGGTACGAATTCTTTATTATATTACACGTCGATGCCAAATGGATTAACTGACCAACAAACAGGAAATGACAGTACTTCAGTAACCATAAATGATATTTCACAGGGCCAGGTAATTGCACCACTGATTCAGGGTTTTGAATTAAGTACTTTTCCACCTCAATATTGGAGTGACGCGAGTAACGAATGGCAAAGAATTCCCGGTGCAAGTGGCTTCGGTTTGAGTACTGCTTGTACAAAATATCCATTCTATTATGTCAGTACAAGCGGTACGCTTCTTTCACCGTTTATTGATTTAAGTTCTATTTCACCACCTGTAAGACTCGATTTTAATGTGGCTCATGCAAGATATAGTGCAGGATATTCCGACACGATAAAAATAAATATTTCTGCCGATTGCGGGAATACCTGGACAAATATCTGGACAAAAGGCGGAACTACACTTGCAACTGTTCCTGATCAAACTGCGATCTTCACACCGACATCCTATCAGTGGCGGCATGAAAGTGTTGATTTAACTGCCTACGCGGGTCAGTCTTCCGTTTTGTTCCAATTCGAGGCTGTTAGTGGTTATGGAAACGACGCATTTATTGATGATATTAATATTGATCACACAACAGATATTCAAAACATTAGCGATAACAATACTATCAATGTATTTCCGAATCCCTCTTCAGGAATATTTAATGTTGTTGTGAATGATAAAGAATTAAATACAATCACTATTTCAGTTTATAATGCGATTGGGCAGAAGATCATTTCCAATTTATACCGAACAAATGGTGGATTAAATAAATTTGAAATTAATCTGCAGAATCAATCGAAAGGTTTCTATCATCTGAATATCGAAACTAACGAACAGATTTTTGATAAGACCTTGATTTTTACGAAATAGTGAATAATTTACATTGTTAATTGTTAATTGTCATTGTTAATTATCATTTATGACTAAGATTTTATTTTTTTCTATTATATTTTTAGTTTTTACGCTTGAATGTAATGCAGAATGGAGGGAATCCGGAGTAATGACCTCGGATAGTGTTCTGATAACTTATTACAC
>JAHEYM010000266.1:0-4282 GCA_023251595.1 Bacteroidota bacterium | reverse complement strand
TTGCCGATTCGCTGGATAAGGAATTGAGTTCATATTACAGGAATCCATTACATTTCACCTATATAGTTGTGGATCTGCGTGGTACAGGCAAATCTAAGATTTCCTCTCAAGATATTGAAAGAAAAGTCAGTTTTAAAAATATTGTAGAAGATTTTGAACGGGTGCGCAAAGACGCGGGTTATACGCATTGGTCAGTTACGGGACATTCCTTCGGCGGAATTGTTGCTGAATATTATGCCTGCGAACTTCCGAATATTATTGATCATTTAATTCTATTATCCTCCGCTGATCCTTCTTTGGATGCAACTTCCAATATTTCATTAAATGTAAAAATCAGGCTTACACCCCAACAATTTGAGCATAAGTTACAATTGGAGAAAATGATGGAAACAGGGAAAAACCTTGATTCATTAAAAAGGGCTTATGACAGAGTGATGTTGCCGGTGTATGTATATAATCCTGAAGACACACTAAAATTATTATCCATATTAAAAGATGTCACCATGAGCATGGCTGTATTTGATAAAATGGGGAAAGAATTATACAATAATTATAAATATATTACTTCTTCCTTACCGACTCTCAAAATACCTGTGATGATTATACATGGACAAATGGATCCGATGGGTGAGGGTGTAGCATATAGAAATCAGAAATTAATACCTAACTCGACACTTTATTTTATCGCGGAAGGACATTTTCTATGGGTTGAAAACTGCTACCGTGTCGGGGCTTGTTTTCATGAATTTTATCTTCCCGGTAATTAATCAGTAATTAGAGGAAATTGCTGAGGAACAATTAAATATATTACTGCAATAAAACACTCACCGAACTTGCGTTGGTTCCAATCGCGCTGAATACAGTTCTTCCCGTCGCGAAATCTTCGTATGTAGAAGTAGTGTTGTACATTTGAGCTGCGGGATAAACAGCTAAGTAGGCAGTACCGCCGGAACTTATTCCCATATTATAAAAATCGGTTGTGGGAATAAGCAAATTGAAAACGGTTGCATTTGCAGCGATATTAATTGTATACGTGGAAATGTAATTTGCAGTATTTGAAGTCACACCGGGCAAAGAGCCGACAAATACTACTGCTTTTCTTGCCTTGGTGTCAGTTGGAACTGTTCCTGATAATTTAATCTGATTTCCGGTTGCAGTTGTTGTATCGATTGCTGTTGCGGTGAGAATAGAGAATGTCGGTATCTGCGATAGACGAACATCACGATTCAATGTGCCACCACCAACAAACTGAAGATTCTGAACTTTCATCATACCGTAACTCGCATCTTTATTTACAGTTAGCGAATATGTGCCGGTACTGATATTACTCATCGAATACATTCCATTATTGTCAGTAGTACTACTTGAGCTTCCGGTGTCGTCTAATGAAACCGAAATATTATTCAAACCAGTGAAAACAGAAGTTCCGTACTGGTCTGAGAGCATAATGTGTCCCGCGAGTGTACCTGTTAAAACAGGTCCGGTGCTACCAGTGGGACCATTAGTTCCGGCAGGACCTTGTGGACCCATATCACCTTTTTTGCAACCATTAAGAACGAGGATAAAAAGACAGAGTAAAATTCCTGGATTGAATTTGTAATTTTTCATTTTGCGAGGGTTTGTGTTTAGTTAATGTTGTTGAAGTGTCAAAGTTAGAAAAACATTATTGCAAAAACATAATTTTTATGTTGCACTCAATTTAGAAAATTTTTGTATCATTGCAGTCTGTGGAGTTCAGCAACCACTAAAATAAACGGGGCGGAACCGAAAAGCCTTACGAGTAGGAAGATTCAATATAATACCCTCACAAAATGGTAACAACAATCTTAACACACGAAGTAAAAAATTATGACACATGGAGAATCGCATTTGATAGTGATGCTTCAAATCGCGCCAAGATGGGAGTAAACATCACAGGCGTATTTCAAAGCGCTGAAAATCCAAATCTCATAACGGTTATTGGAGAAGTCTCTTCCATGGAGGCCATAAAAGAATTTATGGGAAATCCGGAACTGAAAGCAGCGATGGAAAAAGGTGGTGTAATTGGCATGCCTGACATGAAAATTCTCACCCGCTGTAATTAATTCATTTCCGGTGAAAGCCGGTTTTATTTAATTGAACGGACATTCTTTAACGAGTGTCCGTTTTTTTTGTCTTTGGTTCTCATTACTTTTCTCACAGATAGCACAGATAATCACAGATCACATTGTTTGTGCAATAATAAATATTAATCATCGTTGAGTTGCGAAAATCCAGTGAATAAGATTGTCATAGTCTTAATGCTCGTGTTGCCGCATCTTGCGACTGCGCAATCAAACGGTCCCAAAAGCGATACACTCGTTTTGGATAGAATATTTGGTGCGATTAAAAAGGGTATCATTAAGATTATTCCCCATAAAAAGGATTCACTAAATGTACAAATTGCCAGGGGCGAAAGATTTTATGCTAACGAAATCGGATTTGATTTCTCACCCGAATATTTCAACCTTATGGGTGAAAATTGGGAAATAAATAAATATGAATTCTTTTATAAGAGAAATTTCAGAAAGAATCTGGCGCTGAAACTAAAGTTAAGCATTACTCCCGGTAATACTCTGACAAGAGAGATAGGATATATCTACACAAAACCAATTTCACAACAAGTCAACGTCGTTTATTATAACTTAACCTCGTCAAGTAACGCGTATTATTATCGTCCTTTTTCATCTATCATGATCTCTCAAACTGACACTTCGTTATCCAACGATGACAGACTTTTTAGAGTTCTAAATAATTATGACTTTACCTTTTCACCCGAAAAATTTATTCGTTTTGCGAGAATGAAATTATTTATTGGATTAAATTTTACTCTTGGATTGATAAGTTCAGAAACTGCTATAGGCAAATCATATTATACAAAAGATTCATTAGCTCAGGAATATTATTTTAAAGATGCAACTTACTCTGAATATAATCACTACAATAACTACAAAATCGGCTTCTTCCCATATCTTGGTTTATCTGTTCCTCTGAGTAACAGATTTTCTCTTCAAACTCAGACGGGGTTTAGCTATTACCACTATTTTCTCACCATAAAAACCTTTAATGGCACTCCAAATCTCAAAGAAGATTTTAAAATATTTGATACTGATCACGTTATCAGTGATCTTTCGTTAATTTACAGATTTAATTTTCACCGAAAAAAATAATTTACTTTTTCTTCAAATCCTCATCCGGTATCCGCATACATGCATTTTCTCCATGCTGGATAAGAGTTACTTTCTGCATTTTATTTGATGCAGAATCAAATAAGATGAATTCAACATCTGTCTCATTTAGCCATTTGTAAGTCGCTTTATCATAAACGGATTTACCAATAATATAGGAGCAATAATTTGTCAGTATTTTAAGATAATTTTTGTAAAAATGTAATGCGTAGGCTTCCGTTAGCGTATCTTCTCTCTTTGTACTGTCTTTTGGCATCTTTATAATTGTTCTGAAAACCGATACTTCGCCGTCCTTTCTCCCTTCAACAGACTAATCACTCTGGTTTAGTCCCTCGTTGCGAATGTCAACTATCTGCACAGCTTTTACAGAATCCTGCGCATTAACAAAATTTATTGCTGAGAATAATACGAATAGTAATGTAAAAATCTTCATCTGTTCTTAACTTTAATTGTTAATTATTAATGGCTTTGTTGCATGAATATTCTGTTTCTGATAATGGGTTCACCGTCAATCTCAGTCTTATTTTCAACACAGAGACCACGGAGTTAAAAGAGTTTCACAGAGAAATATTTTCAATTATTAATTATAGTTTAAATATAGTACTATTTCTCTGTGTAACTTTGTATTTTCATTGTGCTCTGTATTGATTTTTTTTGACACCCTGCTCATAGAGGCATCGTATTCGTGTAACCACGCCATTGTTAATTGTTAATTATTCATTGTTAATTATTTTTCTCCTCATTCCCAATTCCTCATTCCTAATTATTACAACAGCCCCGGTCTCCGCTCTTTCGTTCTCTCCATTGCTTTTTCATTTTTCCACTCATCTATTTTTTTGGGATCACCGCAAAGTAATATATCGGGAACTTTCCAGCCATTAAATTCGGCGGGACGGGTATAAACAGGTGGTGCTACAAGTCCGTCTTGAAATGAATCCGAGAGCGCAGAAGTTTCGTCGCTCAATACGCCCGGAAGAAGGCGTACAATGCAGTCAACCAAAATAGCCGCAGGAAGTTCTCCGCCTGATAAAACATAATTACCGATCGAAATTTCGCGTGTAATTAAATGTTCACGA
>JAHEYM010000265.1 GCA_023251595.1 Bacteroidota bacterium | reverse complement strand
TGATAACTATACATATATAGATGTCGGTTCTTTTCAAAACAAGTGGTATCATTCTCAGAACGACAAAGTATTCCGAAACCAGTCTTGTAGCAAGAATTTTAACGCGCGAATTCGGCATTCAATCTTACCTGGTCCAGGGTGCACGCGGGCGTAAAGCGAAAGTTCGTTCTTCTGTTCTTCAGCCGCTTTATCTGGTTGAAATGGTCGTGTATCATCGCGACAATGGTAAACTTCAACGTATTTCGGAACTCAGGAATGAACCCGTATATATAGATATACCGCGAAATCCCCGCAAAGGTTGTATCCTGATGTTTCTGAATGAATTAATATATAAATCGCTGAAGGAGGGAGAAGGAGATGAGGAATTGTTCAAATTTCTTACATATATACTTACCAGGCTCGATCAGCAACCGGATGTTTCGCCCCTCTTTGTTCCCGATTTTCTGGTGAAGTTTTCCGCATATTTAGGTTTTGCCACGAGCGGAATATATTTAAATAAGTCTTCAGTTTTTGATTTGGTTGAAGGGGTCTTCACTCAAAACATTCCCCCTCATCCTGATTTTATTTCCGGCACCACAGCGGAATTAATGAGTATGCTTATGCTGGACAGTTCCAACCCCTCCCCCATATGGGGGAGGCAGGGAGGGGGCAACGAAATTCGCGAGCTCAACACTGCTCTTCTCCACTATTACCAAATTCATCTCCCACAATTCTCGGCTATAAAATCGTTGGATATGTTGGACTGGGACTGAGGGGTCTACCAACTGACGACTGACAACTGACGACTGACAACTATTTTTCCGTACTTTTAGCCCATGAAAAAAGTAGTGGTCTTGGGTGCGGGGATGGTCGGGCGTGTCATCGCCGCCGATCTCTCGAAAAACTTTGATGTAACTGCGGTAGATAAGAACTTAGCAGGCCTGGATTGGTTGAAAAAAAGTTTTACGGTCAAAACACTTGGCGCAGATCTGTCCGATCAATCAGCAGTTAGTCAGGCTATAAGCGATGCCGATCTGGTGATTTCTGCTGTTCCGGGTTTCATGGGTTTTCAAACACTCAAAACGATCATTCAGTCAGGTAAAAATGTGGTCGATATTTCTTTTTTTGGTGAAGATGCCTTCGAACTCGATGATCTTGCCCGTTCAAAAAATGTGATCGCGGTGGTCGATTGCGGTGTGGCACCCGGAATGGGAAATATTATTTTGGGACATTTTTCAACCCAAATGAAAATCAATAAATTTGAGTGTATGGTGGGTGGGTTGCCTTCTGTCCGTCGTTTTCCATTCGAATATAAGGCGCCTTTTTCTCCCGTTGATGTGATTGAAGAATATACACGTCCCGCCCGATATGTCGAAAATGGAAATATAATTGTGAAGCCGGCTTTGTCTGATCCGGAGTTGGTGTTTTTTGAGGAAGTCGGCACGCTCGAAGCTTTTAATACCGATGGTCTCAGATCATTGATTAAAACGATGAACATTGCTGATATGAAAGAAAAAACACTCCGTTATCCCGGTCATATCCGTTTGATAGAATCATTGAGAGAAGCGGGTTTTTTTAGTAAGGAATGTCAGACAATCAATGGAATTCAGGTTTCACCATTTGACTTCACATCAAAAATTTTATATAATTGCTGGAAATTAGAAGATATTGATCCTGAGTTTACGATTATGCGTGTGGAAATCTGGGGTGAGGAAGAAGAAAGATCTGTAAAAGTTGAATACAACTTGTTCGATCAGCGTGATCCCGTTTCCGGGTTTAGCTCAATGTCAAGAACGACCGGTTTCACATGCACAGCCGTTGCAAATATGGTGATAGATGGATTATATAAAAGAAAAGGCATCTCTCCACCTGAATATGTGGGTATGGCGGACGGTTGCCACGAATTTGCTGTTCGATATTTGTTGGAAAGAAATGTTGTGTGGAAGGAAAGTCGGGGAAGACAGGAAAAACAAATTTAACTTAGCGCCTTTGTGCCTTCGTAGCCTAATAATAACAGTTGAGATTTTGAAAAAAAGACAAGGAAGAACAGATAATAGGATTATAAATTATTGCTAACAGAATCACCGAAAATTAATATAATATGATACGAAAAATTCAATTTATCATAATTATTCTCATCTTCCCCTTCACCGTTTTTTCTCAATTAACGGATGCTGACAAGGCTGCGATTGAGGCAAAAAGCACACAGATTGCGAATGATCTGAACAATTTGATGAATTCATTATCAGACAAAAATAAAAGCAAAGACGATTGCGCTAAATTGATGAATGGTTCATACATGATCAACTCGCCGGTAAAAATTTTTGAAGACGGAGGTGTTGTGATGCAGGATGATATTGATCCATCACACGATCATAATAAAACAGACTACTATCTTGATGTTGAAGATTATTTCAATGAATTTCGTAAATCGTTTTCTGCAGATGGAGATCATCCGGTTGCATTTAGTGAAATGTCAGCAGTATTCACCGAACAAACTGAAAGTACCGCAACAGTCATGCTAAGTTATAAAAGTTTGTTTACAGGAAAATATACTGGTGAAGGGGATAAATTTTACACAACAAGAAATCGTATGATGAAAATCCATGCGGTAAAAACATCAGGGACATGGAAAACACAGATTGTAGAAATTACTTTTCGCGATGACAAGGCTCCTAAAGAAGTAGTCAAAGGTGTCGTCATTCAAACCGGTGCTGTTGATTCGATTATTATGAGGGATACCAGCGTTGAGCTTGCATATATTCTTCAATTTATGGATAAAGAAAAAAAGGTGGAATATAAATCACCGGGCGATGATAAAACCACACATCGCATGGCATATTCAAGCATTACCGCGATTATCCGGAAAGATGCGTTGATTATTTATGATACGATTTCCTATTTGGGTTATCGCGGTTTAACCATGGATCAAATTATGGATTCCTTGCAGAAAATCAGATTGGCAAAGAAATATGCAGCCGCAGGAGTTCATAATACAGTTGATAATACACCCGGTGTTCAGAATATTCCTAAAATGGTTTTAATTGATGGAGGTGATTTCCTGATGGGACGGGATAGTTCTTTCTCGGGCGATGAAGATGAATTGCCCATGCATCTTGTTCATATAAGAAAATTCTATATGAGTGATTGCGAAATTACCGTAAAACAATTCAGAGAATTTATGCGGAAATCAAAATACAGATCTACCTCTGATTCTGCGGGATATAGTCAGATAAATATTGTAGCCGATAATCGATATATGCTTTGTCGTGATTGTAATTGGGAAACAGATTCATTAGGTCAGTGGCTAACTCCAGAACATGATAAAGATCCCGTGCGTCACGTGAGCTGGAGCGATGCCATGGCATACTGCGACTGGCTTGGAAAAACCACATCGAATAATTTCCGGCTTCCAACCGAAGCAGAGTGGGAATTTGCAGCGCGGGGAAAAGACAAAACCAATTATTATATGTACAGCGGCAGTGATTCGCTCACCGATATATCATGGACAGACACAACATCGAATACAGGAAGTGTTCACCCGGTCGGAACAAAAAAGCCGAATGACTACGGTTTATATGATATGACTGGAAATGTTCAGGAGTGGTGTCTCGATTGGTATGCTTCAGATTATTATCTGAAAAGCCCCGATGACAACCCAAGGGGACCTGATAAAGCTACCAACAAAGAAAAAGCAAAAGTATTCAGAGGAGGTTCATTCAAAAGCGATTCAAATAATTGCAGAGTCGAAAACCGAACTTTCCGTGTCCCGCTAAGCTATGATGATGTCGGTTTCCGTATCATCCTTGAAGTAAAAAAATAATAACAATAACCCAATCATTCATGATTGGGCACACAATATATTAATATATATATCCCGATGATCTGTAACAATTGTGGAACCGAGAACACCGACAGCGCAAAGTTTTGCGTAAAATGCGGATTGGCTGTAACAGCCATGAATGTGCCAACTCCAAAACAGGAAGTAAAAAATCCACAACCCCTCCCCCCATTGGGGGAGGCCGGGAGGGGGCAGGGGAGGGGGATTAATAAACCCGAAAATGTTTCCAATAAAACGCGGACAATTATGGCAATTGTTGTCGGCGGTATTTTGTTGGTCGCCATCGCCATCACCGTATATTTTCAATTTATTAAAAAGGATGATAAGGCAAATGTCACAAGTGTCCCAACCGAGAACAAAGACGCTAAAGAAACCAAGGAAACCAAAGCAAAACCCGAAGATAATTCGATCCCGAAAAATTTCGATAAGCATTACACCGGACTTATTTCCGGCACGCACATTAATGATTTTCATCTCATCTGTGCACACTATGAACTCTCGGGAAATTATTCAACCGAAGATGGATTTTTAAATTTGAAGGGAAACATCGACATGAAAAATAATATCACCATTAATGTCTCCGGACCTAACTCAGTACCCGCCGGAACGATAAAAGGTAAATTAAATGATATTCATAATATAACCGGCACATGGTTCGGTTCCGCCTCAGGAACAGATGCGGGCGGAACGGTTTCGTTGAAGGAGATAATGCCCTGAGATATAGTGGGAGGAAAGTTTTAAGGTCTAAGGATCAGTGACAGTTTTTTCAAATGTCCAATTTCCGATGTCCAACTCCCAATTTCCAAGTAAAATTAATCATTAAATGATTAATTTATTTACCGGGACATTGCATATCGGGCGTGGGACATTGGACATTTCTTTTCCCTTTCAACTTACCACTCACCACTAACGTAAATGTAACCTTTTCTGTTTGTTATTCAAATAGAACTTTCTTTACATTTGCCTCCGACAAAATCAAATTTCAAATGACAAAATCGTCTTCAAAAAAAACGGTTCAGCCAGGTAGTAACAAAGAACTCATCGCCATCCGCAACAAGAAAGTTATCGAAGAAATTAAAAAAGGCCGGAAGCTTGTCGATTTAGAACAAAAGTTTGAAATCTCCCGCGAGCGTATCCGTCAAATCGTTGTGAAATCAGGTGTCGATTATCAGAGTATTCTCTCCGGTAGAAGAAAAGAACGGTACAGACAGATACTCAGAGAAGTTTTCGGAATTTGTAAAACAAAAGGGTGCATACTGACCTATGATGAGTTTTCCAAAAAGTTCAATAGTTCGCGAGATTTGTACAGCCTTATCTGTAAGGAAATGCTTCGAAAAGGATTCAAAAAAGCCTCCCGCTCAGATAAAGAAAAGCTAATTCAACATCTTCTTGAACTGAAGAAATCTCTTGGTCACACACCCGGTATTCGCGACATCTCGAAGGCAGGTAAACATTCACACATGATGTACTACTATAATTTTGGTTCCCTCACCAATGCCCAAAAAGCTGCTGGCATGAAACCGAATAAAGTAGGTGTTTCCGTAAAGCCGGGTAAGTAATCAAATTTCTTCATTAACAAACATATTTTTTTTCAAAAAAGTTTTTTAAAATGTTTGACTGAATCATGATAATGTTAATTTTGCGCCCTGATAAATATCATATTTCTGTAAATGATTTCCCTTATCGTTTGCAGTAAAGACCCCAAATAAAATTCTTCAAACCTTTACCGGACGCATTGTTAATCAACCCGTTACCTGTCGAAACCATATTCTAAAAATATGAGTCAACCCATTCTAAGAAAACTCCGGTTCATTCTAATCTCCTTTCTGGCTTTTATCCTTTCATACCAACCTGTGTCTGCTCAGGATGGTGCCGGAATTTTCCAAAGTACCTGTACTTCATGCCATACCATTGGTAAGGGTAAACTCGTCGGGCCGGATCTTAAAGACGTCACCAAACGTCGCAAAATTGAATGGATACTTAAGTGGGTAAAAAATTCCGACGCCCTTATTAAATCAGGCGACGCGGATGCAATCGCAGTTTTTAAAGACAACAATAATACTGTTATGCCTGCTCAAAATCTGAAAGATGATGAGATCAAGGCAATCATGACTTATATTGAAACCGAGAGCGCTAAAGTGGCAGCAGCGCCTGCCACAACTCCTGCTGCCGGCAATTCGACAGGCTCCGCGACCGAAGAGGAAGGCGGAATTTCGACCCTCTGGCTTT
>JAHEYM010000264.1 GCA_023251595.1 Bacteroidota bacterium | reverse complement strand
TTTCCATATATTTTTATACTCAATTATTAATAATATAACGCACACAATCTAACTGATTTATAAACGTTTGTAATGGTGAAAAACTAAATACTATTTTATACGAATATTGGAATATAAAATAACTTTACCACAGAATATTTCGAAATGCAGATTGGCAATCGTTCAGTTCGCAGCTAAGAACTCATATACTCCCGCAAAAGAATCTTTGCGTATGCTTCTCCATAAGCATTAATTATCCACTTACTAACGAGGATAAGGAAGGAATAAATGATTATCGTAACCAAAGAAATTACAACTGCGATGTTGTTGTGATAAACGAATTGGAAAAATAGAATATTAATAAGCGAGATTAAAAAACCGATCACACCGCAGCCTATAGTATTTCTCATTGCGCCATACTCAATATTATGTTGTAAAAGGAACTTATTAGCGAAAAGGCGTTTCCTTATATGACTCATGGCCTCGACAATTTTAGTTCGGGAAGTTAACTCATCCTTCTGTTCCTGCTGACTGCTAGCTAATTTAATTCCGAAGTCGTCAAATATTTTAGTTCCAATTTTCTTTTTATATTCAGAACTATATACAGGATTTTTATACAGAAGAAACTGTGTAGTTGGCATCTGTAGTTCGCCTTTGAAATATTTTTTTTCAAAAACATTTTTGCCAATGATTCTACCATATTGGGATAAGTAAAACATAACTACAGTAGAAATTGCTACATCCCCAACTAAAGAGAACTTACGAAACCCTTCGAAGAAGGCACTCAACTCAGGGTTTATATAAAAATGCGAGAAAACGAATATTGGGAAAACGATAGCTACAATGGCAGGAATAATTCGCGCCCTGAAACCATATTTATCAATTTTAAATATATTATTCTCTCCGTTATTCATGATATAATGACTGGTTTGGATTATCAATAATATTAAAACGAGAGAGAATTAATTCTCAACCATATCATAAAAACCAATTTCACTTGCGGGTCCCCATCCTTCACGCATTAACCCTGAATTAGAAAAACACAAACCAAAGCCTTTTGTCTGGAAAACTTTCATCCCAATTTTATTTAAATGATTTGTAACCTTTTTCGCGGGGTGCTTTTCAGAATCTTTTGGTGTAGAAATATATGCTTGTTCTGCTTTAATTGACTTCATCATCGTCTTTCCTAAATTCCGTTTACTCCCATGATGTGGAACATCGAATATTTTCAAATCGGTCAGGATAATTCTGTTACTTTGAGCGTAATTAATTGCACGACTCATAGCCGTGATACCTGCGTCACTCGTGAGGAGGATTTTATGACCATCGATTTCTAATAAAATGATTGTGCTACTATTATTTTCAGGAGATGTCGTGTCATCGTCATTCAACAAATCTAAACTTAAGTGATCTTTAATAAATTCTGATGCCTCATTTCTGAAATTTTGAAGCATACCTATTAACCCAATGGGTTTTGCCGGTTCTGGCGTACCACGAAAGTGAGGGATCAAATCTTTATAATATTCAAGATCGGGACCTAATACCTTCAATTTACCATCGAAGCCACTAACACCTGAGAATGGTTCGTGAATAGGGATATTTTTTTTAATTGCAATATCCTCCAATGCGCTGACATGGAATAAAGATTCTTCAAGACGGCTTTCAATGCCACCAGTAGTAATTCTAGGGTGTTTGAACTTATCTTTGATCTCTTTTGCATACTCCCAGGGGCGATGCATTAAGAGCGTCGAAACTTCCATTTTCTCGAGTACTACCGACAATCCGGAAGAATGGTCTGAGTCCGGATGGGTAGAGATGACGAGATCGACCCGATTTGTACCATAATATTTTTTTACGTGCTCAACCACTGCTTCTCCCGTTTCTTTAAATCCACCATCGATAATAAAAACACGCTGAGTCGTGATACCGAATTGGTTGTTCCAGAATCTAAGTGCAATGCAGTCTCCTGCTTTTTCACCTTCCCCGACAGGAAGATAGTCAATTTCGTATGCCATGTTTAATTTAATTTATTAGGTTAATAATATTGGGTATTTTAATAATAAAATGTTGTTTACCAGTTAAAGGGACACTGCACTAAAGAAAGCAGATTATCATTCCAGACTCCATCTGAGTGAGTTCTCAGGAATGGATTCCTGCCAGAAACTTTCACTACACCTACGTATGAGCGTTTACCGGTAATATCATCCATAACATAAAAGGAATTCTGATTATTTTCTATGCTTTGTATAATCTCTTCTCTGGTCCAAAACCAGTTAGCTGAAGGATTACCAGCATGAGTTATGTGTTCATGTGAGCTCATAGGATTTGGCTTCCTAATACAAGTTATTCTGCAATCTGCCATAATTTAATTCGTTTAATGAATAATAATTTCAATATTAATGTTTCGCGTCTTTTATATACGGTGGATCATTTCCGGGAGCCACCGTATCGCTGTCCCTGATTTTCCCATCGAGACCATGAATTCTCACCTCGCCTCCGCCGGAATTTGCACACAATTCCTTAGCAATTTTCTCAGCTTCTTGCTGAGTATCAGCGAAACCACTTGAGCGATCTGCACCTTCTTTTGTGATTCGCCATTTGTTCAGGTCTTTGTCTTTTGAAATGTGATAATTTGCCATGATTTTGAGTTTTAAGTTGTTAATAATTAGAAATAGTATTTATGACTACACCTTGAATTTGGAAATCCCTGGTGAGAATAATTGGTTGATGGATCTGGTTGCTTGAGCGAGGCCTCAGAATAATGCACTCACCTTCATCGTAAAACTCCTTCACGGTTGCTTCATCGTCAATCAAAACAACAACTTTCTGTCCGTTATGATCCGCATGGTGTTGTTGTTTAATCAGCATCAGATCACCGTTGTTAATTCCCGCTAAGTTCATGGAATCACCGATTGCACGAAGGAGGAAGTATTTATTTCCCGGTCTTGCAAGGTCAATAGATACTGGAATTAGTGCCTCAAAGTTTTCTTCGGCAAGCATCGGAGTACCGCACGGGACATTACCGACCAGTGGAATTGAAACAGTC
Organism: Bacteroidota bacterium; assembly: GCA_023251595.1. Classification (GTDB taxonomy): domain Bacteria; phylum Bacteroidota; class Bacteroidia; order AKYH767-A; family JABDAW01; genus JAHEYM01. The sequence goes on along the minus strand of JAHEYM010000264.1, from coordinate 3,025 downwards.
CTCATTATATTTCCACTGCGTAAATCTTTAATGAACTGAAATTTGCCGCCATCTTTACGTTTGAGATAACCTTGATCAACAAGTTCTTTCATTAGGAGAACCGCAGAATGAGGGGAACGGTAATTCATCACACGCATCAGTTCCCGGATAGTCGGAACCTTCCCGGTGTGCATTACTGAGTTTCGGATATGCCTGAGGGCTTCAAGAGCCTTATAACTTAACAGATTTTCACTCATAGTTCTGATTGTACAGTAGTGTACAATATTTTGCAATGTTAAAACATTTTTATCGAATTTCCAAATATTTTTATAACATGCTCACTATCAGGATGCTGATAACTGAATTTTAGAAAAAATTAAACCGGATTGGGCGTTCACTATGAACGCTCCACAGCTTTTCCACAAAAAATACTACTTTCGATACTTTTGCCTCCCTTTTTCGGTATTGCCATTTTGATATCCTAAAGCAAATGGCACACATAAAAAATCGCATTCATAACTGGCTCCGCAAAGAAAGAAGAACAGCGGGATTAACATTAAAAGAAGCATCATGGATTCTCGGACATCGAGGTACATGCCTCCTGTATCAATGGGAACATGGATATTCATTACCAAGTACAACCCATCTACTCGAACTTGCTCTCCTCTATGGTTGTCTGGTTGAACACTTGTATGAAGATTACCGGAGTTCACTTAAAACGAGAATATATACGCGAAAAGAAAAAGTGATGGATAAGAAAAGAGAACACCTACATGATCCGATATAACCAAATTAAAATAGAAAGGAAAAGATTACTGCATCATATCCCACCTGTCGGTGAATATGCTCCCTGAATCTTTCGCATGCTGAATTTATTACCAACCTAACGCTTTTTTATTGTGCCATTTCCACGAAAATCACAAATCTGTGGAAAACCCTGTGGATTAAAAGTTAAAAAGTGAGCCTGCTCCCTATCGAGCGATACGATTATATATATAACGCTCGCTCGAGAAATAAACTATTAAAAAAATAATTCAAAAAAAATGTATGAGTCAAACCAAAGAAGATAAGTTAGCTTTAGAAATAGCACAAGCCCTGAATGATCTAGATGCCTTGGCATGCTATCAGTCATTTACAAAGAAATACACAGAAGAATTTCTGAAAAAGGTTTTGATGCGTGTCCTCTCCATTCCTGACGATAAGATCAGGCGAACCCGTGGAGCTTTATTCACCTATCTCGTCTCACAAAATGCATCAGCAAACAAAAACAACTCTCGGGATTAGTGCCGGAACCAGACTGGTCGGCATTGCTGTTGTTCGCAACCGGCAACTGATTGACTGGAAGATATTGCAGTTCAAGGAACGCTGGTCCCGGGAAAAGTTGAAGCGGATGCTCAATAAATTTAATCAACTGTATGACTACTACCGTGTTTCCACGCTTGCATTAAAATCAGCCGATCCGTTCAGGAGTTCACCGGAATTAAACGCTCTTATTGGCTCTATATCGCTCAATGCGAGGAGTAAACGGGTCAAAGTAAGTCAGTACTCGCTCCAAGACCTGAAAGAACTTTCAAGGACAAAAAAGATCAGAAATGTTGAAATACTCTCGGAATATATTGTTGAACAATACCCGGAACTGCGTAGAGTCTATTTGAGGGAACGCAACAACGAGAATAGGTACTACGTGAAAGTATTTGAAGCGATTGCGGCGGCTAAATTGGCGTGTGATTCACCCTGATTATTTTATCCCAGGCATTTTCCTTAGCCGTTTGTTAAATCATTAAGAATTCTGTTTATACTTCTCTCGAAAGTTATATATCCATCAATTCTGTCTTTTAATCGTGAAGTAGCCTCGTCAATACTTCCATTTGTTCCGAAATATTCTATTTCGAATTTTGATGATAAATATGCGGCAATCCAATTTAGTGGCATCCCTGCACTAGGAGATGAACAAATCATAATATTGCAACCGAAATTAAAGAGAGTTTCTAAACTCCTTTCTGAACTTCCTTCGTCATTGAGGGGGATGATTAAACCGATGGTTAACTTATCAATTTCCAATATTATTACACCTTCTCTGCTGGTACTTTGGTCAGAAGAGTAAATTACTTCTGCGTGATATACCTCGGTTAACCATGAGGAGAAAGCAAGGAGAATATTGGAGTTATCCAGTATCGACTTTCCTTGAAGCGCGAGTATTTTCATCGTGCTCAAATTTCTATAAATTATGAAAGGACTGAAATTTACAAACGGGGACCATACAAATATGGGTGAAGTTTATTTGGGGTTACAATTAAAAGAAATGTTGGATAATTAACCGGATCAAGATATTTTCTTATCTTATTTACCGCATCATGATCGGTCGAACTCATTTTTGAACCACCGGAAGGATGGGTATGCCACTCACCAACATATTCAATTCGACCTCCAGTTAGATTATTTATTTCCTTCACAGTTTTTGTTACCCCCTCTGTCCCTCTGACGAAAGAGTATGGCGTACTATGGCTATCGAGTGATGCAGGGATTAATCTTGTTATATGAATCACTTTATTCTTTGGGTTGATTCTTCCAAGCAATACACCACCTGTTTCATCCGGTTTATTATCTTCCAAAAGCTGAAACATTCTTTCTTTTATATTGACGTTTATCCTGACCTCCCAGTAAGAGGCATTATTAATTTTAATAGATTCAATATCGGGTGTTCGTATTTTTGTTGCAGAATAGATATCCTTTTCCGAGCTTGGACAGTATTTGCTCAATAAGATCGAACCGCTATTGAAATCTGTAGACTTCATAATATTACGAATCTCCTTTGAGATAACTGCGGCATGAAGAGAAACTATTTCATCAGAAAGCTTTAATGTGTCTGTACTGCAATTTAACCCTACCATTATTTCTTCAGTTCTTGAATTTATTTCCGACTGTTCCAATCTGTTATTTTTCAGCCATTCGGAAATTAACTGATCATCTATCGCGGAGTCGAATAATGAAATCTGTAAGTCATCAATTCTTGGATTACGATTTTTACCTTCTACATAGAGTATCC
>JAHEYM010000263.1 GCA_023251595.1 Bacteroidota bacterium | reverse complement strand
AACATCTCCAAAATCAGAACACAATGGAATTCCGAAATCTATGCTGTATTATTTTCAGTATTGTTACTCTTTCAATAAATGCCCAGACTCAGCTTTGGGGAACCGCACAGTTTGGTGGTGTTGGTGGAACAGGAATAATTTGGATGTCAGAGGGAGATGGCAGTAATATTCACACTGTGTATTCATTTGTTAATTCATCCGGTGCGAATCCTTGGGGTAATTTAGCATTGGCAAACAATGGGAAATTATATGGAGTAACTTTCGCGGGCGGGCATTGCGGAGGTGTATGTTACCGCTTTGACCCATTGACAGGTGTTTATTCAGACATTTGGGATTTCTGTAACCCAACCTTTGGGTATGGAGCTTACAGCGGAATGTACAATGCAACAGATAATAAATTGTATGGACTCTGTCCTTACGGAGGTGCAAACAATAAAGGAACTATTTATCGTATTGATCCCCAAACCGAAGTTTATGTTGATGTCTACGACTTTTCTGATTCGTCTGGCCAACAACCGTGGGGAGGACTAATCCAATCTATTGATGGGAAACTTTATGGATTAACCCGTATGGGAGGCTTACATAACGCCGGAACTATTTTTAGCTTTAACCTTTCGAATAATACTTATTCGGATTTATTTTATTTTCAGGATTCATTAGGTGTTGGTCCTTTGGGATCCCTTCTACAGGGAAGTGATGGCAAATTATACGGTATGACGAAAGATGGTGGTTCAGGTAACTGGGGCGCTATTTTCAGTTTTGACCCTGTCACAAATAATTATTTCGTCTTATATGATTTTGATAGAACACACGGTGCTTATCCATACGGGGGATTAATTCAGGCAAACAATGGATTACTATATGGACTTACTGAAAATGGAGGAGCGAATAATAAGGGTGTTTTTTTTAGTTTTGATATTTCAACCAATACTTATTTAGATCTACTGGATTTAGATGGAGCTACGAATGGTGCGACTCCATTACGCAGTGTCATGCAAGGCAGTAACGGTAAATTATACGGAATTATATGGCATGGTGGAATCAATGATAAAGGCATCGCATTCAGTTATGATATTACGAATAACATATTCACGAAACTGATTGATTTTCATTCGTTGCAATGCAGTGAACCTGATTGCGATATCATAGAAACACCAATCTTAACTGGAATTAATTCAATACAAAACAATCAGAGGGTAAACATTTTCCCAAACCCCGCCACGAACACCTTAACGATTTCCGGCGAAGAAAACCAAATCATAGACTTCTTCGATGTTCTCGGTCAGAAAATAAATTCAACAAAATTAAATGCACTTAATAAAACGACATTAGATATTTCCTCTTTTCCAAATGTCTTTTTCGCAAAAACCATGAGCGGTGTGAAGAAGATTATCCGGGTTTCTGATTACTAATTTTTTAGAATAGCTTCCTCCAATTAACAATTGGAGAATAAATAATATAAAAACTGAAACACTATTCCCCTCTAGAGAGGGGCAAGGGGTGTGTGTGCAGGATGCTAAGAATCCGTTCGTTCACAACCGGTATTTTTTCGGCTCGCGCAGATTTACGCAGATCACATTGTGCGAAACTTAAAACTCATAGCTCATAGTTCATAACTCATAGCTCATAGCTCACAAAAGTTTTCTCGTCTCCTCAATAATGGTTCGCTTCACCTTCTCCCAGGTCAATGATTTATCTTTTAATAATATAGGGTCTTCCTGTCGGTCAGCATCAGCAAAATAGTTAAGACTTCTTTGAAGTCCGAATAGATCTTGTGTGCTGAATTTTTGTTTGAAAAATTTTATCTGATCTGAAAGCGAATATTCTTTCAGCAAATAATAAACATCGTAAAAATCTTTTTTAGCACCTCTGTTCGCGATTGTATTCATTTTCATTGCGGCTATGTCGGCAGTGCTGAGTAATCTCACTCCTTCCTCCTTAATAACCGGTTGAATTGGTTTTGCAGGAAAATATAGAATATCGGTTTTCACTCCGTTAATAAATATATGTGATCCGATTGGCGTTTTTATTTTAATTGTGAATTGTAGTGTTTTCGAGAGCTCCATCAAAAAATAGTCAACGTCAAATTTCTGCCAAACGAAAAGGTCTATATCTTCTGATATCCGATGTCCATAATGAAGCGCCAGACACGTTCCACCTACCAAAACGAAATCGTTTAGTAAGGGCTCGTTCATGGTAACTTTTAATACATCCAGTGTAGCGGGTCGGAGTGCGTTGAATTGTAACACCTGAATTTGTTTAGTGGAATTTCAAAAATATTATGGATAAAATGCATCGTTTTTTTTGATAAGGAACGTGCATTTGTTGCTGATTCAATAAGTTTTTCGTCGCCATAATGTTTACGCATCTCTTTCCAATCTTCAAGACTTCCATATTCGAGCACTCTGCAAATTACCCATTGATAGTTCTCTTCCCAATGAATGGTGTCGTAATTAACATCCCAGAAAATTTCGCGTGAGAGATTCATACTTCAAAGATAAGAAATAATTCGTTCAATAAATATATAGTTATCAAAACAAATCAATCTGTCCTTTACCATTTGTTGGCGGAGTTTTTCCCTTTGTCGGATTTAATGCGGGTGGCACTTTTGAATTTCCAGTCGCCGGGCTGGTTGCTGAGCTTGTCGAAGCAGTCGAAGTGCTCGGAAGTGGGGGAGGAGGAGGCATCTCCGAAAGCGGCCCCTTTTTTCTAACGACTTTATGCACTGAATGTCGTGTGAGAATATTTCCGATTGCTGACCTGTTTTTAATTGCCAACGAATTAAATTCAAAATCGAAAAGAAGATTTCGAACGTGTGGTTTCGGTTTGAGGGTAACAACTACACATTCTCCTCTTTCATCCGGCATCACCGAAAAATATAATACTTTGGAACCTTTTGTTCCTTTCGTTAAATCGTAATCTTTATCGCGTGTAACTCCTTCCACACGGAATCTTTTCGCCATTGCAAAACCTTTCGGGCCATCCTGATAAACCATATTATACGTGGTTTTTTCATCCCCCTTTCTGAAAACTGCAATGTGAATTACATCTTTTCCGACATAAGATTTTTCTGCAATTTTTGTGACGACACAAGTGCCATCTTTTCTGAAAGCAATGATATCATCGATATCGGAACATTCGCAAACAAATTCATCTTTTTTCAATCCCCAGCCTGCAAATCCTTCTTCGCGGTTCACATATAATTTCTGATTTAATACAACTACTTCTGTTGCATTTATTGCTTCGAGATAAGTAATCTGTGTTTTGCGTTCTCTGCCTTTTCCGTATTTCTTTTGAATATTTCTATACCAGGAAATTGTAAATTGTTTAAGATTCGCGAGATCGTGTGCTATTTCTTTTAATTTTGCTTCAACCGATTTAATATGTTCATCAGATTTGAAAGAATCATATTTTGATATTCTTTTAATTTTTATTTCCGTAAGGCGGATAATATCTTCCTGTGTATAATCGCGTTTAAGTTTTTTTCTATACGGACGCAATCCTTTGTCGATGGCTTCCAGTACTGCTTCCCAGGTTTTACACTCTTCAATATCGCGATAAATTCTTTTTTCAATAAATATTTTTTCCAACGAAGAAAAATGCCAGTCTTCCTCAAGTTCATCCTGTGCAAGCTCCAGTTCTCTTTTCAGCAATTGCATGGTTCCTGCTGCAGAATGTTTGAGAATTTCATTCACATTCAGGAAAGCCGGTTTATTTCCGGTTATTACGCAGGCATTGGGAGAAATAGAAACTTCACAATCCGTAAATGCATACAATGCATCAATTGTTTTATCAAGATCTTCTGAAGAATCGGGGTGAAGATGAATTACAATTTCCACTTTAGCAGCGGTATTATCTTCTACTTTCTTTATTCTGATTTTCCCTTTATCATTTGCAGCAAGAATTGATTCAATTAAACTGGATGTCGTCGTGCTGAAAGGAACTTCATCAATCACTAAAGTCTTTTTATCCTTCTTCTGGATTTTTGCTCGAACGGTAACTTTACCCCCACGCATTCCCTGATTGTACTTGGTGAAGTCTGCCATTCCACCCGTAGGAAAATCGGGTAAAAGATCGGTTGCATGTCCGCGAAGCGATTCAATACATCCTTCAATTAATTCATTAAAATTATGTGGTAGAATTTTGCATGCAAGCCCGACTGCAATTCCTTCCACACCTTGTGCTAATAATAACGGGAATTTTGAAGGAAGTTCAATCGGTTCTCGATTTCTTCCATCATAAGAAAGACCCCAATCGGTTAATTTCGGATTAAATAAAACATCAAGAGCAAACTTTGATAGTCGTGCTTCTATATATCTGGGAGCAGCAGCCGAATCGCCTGTATATATATTTCCCCAGTTTCCCTGTGTATCAATTAATAAATCTTTTTGTCCGAGTTGTACGAGAGCATCACCGATGGAAGCATCACCATGCGGGTGATATTTCATGGTGTGACCTATTACATTCGCGACCTTATTAAATCGACCATCCTCCATCTCGAACATCGAGTAAAGAATGCGTCGCTGTACAGGTTTGAGTCCATCGATGATATGCGGAACTGCTCTTTCCAAAATAACATAAGAAGCATAATCCAAAAACCAATTCTCAAACATTCCAGCGATGGAAAGTGATTGAACCGGTTCAAATTTCTTTATTACTTCGGCTTTTACCGGAAGATTTGATTTTTTTGCCATACTATAATAAACCTTCAGATTCTGTTTCCGCCGATAATTCTTCTTCACGAATAATATCCGCTTCAACACGGAGATTATTGATGATAAAATCCTGGCGTTCGGGAGTGTTTTTCCCCATAAAATAACTCAATAAATTCTGGATTGTAACATCTTTTAAAAGCACCTGTTCCAATCTTATATTTTTTCCAATAAACTGTCCGAATTCCGCCGGTGAAATTTCACCCAAACCTTTAAAACGTGTAATTTCCGGCTTTATACCTAGTTTTGCAATCGCAGCTCTTTTTTCCGTTTCGCTATAACAATATATCGTGTCTTTTTTATTTCTCACCCGGAATAAAGGTGTTTGCAAAATAAATAAATGTCCGTTTTTTACAAGATCAGGAAAGAATTGAAGGAAGAAAGTAATCATCAATAAACGGATATGCATTCCATCCACATCGGCATCGGTAGCGAGAACAATTCTATTATATCGGAGGTTCTCCATATCATCTTCGATATCGAGCGCACTTTGCATCAGATTAAATTCCTCGTTTTCGTAAACAATTTTTTTGGAGAGACCGAAACAATTCAATGGTTTTCCTTTTAAGCTGAAAACCGCCTGTGTATTGACATCGCGCGATATAGTGATAGATCCGCTTGCAGAATCTCCTTCCGTAATAAATAAAGTGGTCTCATTACGCGATTCATGTTTCGAATTAAATCTTACTCTGCAATCACGTAATTTTTTATTATGGAGATTTGCTTTTTTTGCACGCTCGTTTGCAAGCTTTTTAATTCCCGCAATTTCTTTTCTTTCACGTTCTGATTGAAGTATTTTTTTCAACCAACGATCAGCCGTTTCAGGGAATTTATGTAAATAATTATCTAATTCGTTTTTAACAAAATCAACAATCCAGGTTCGCAACTGTGGACCTTCCGGCTCTGTCAATATCGATCCGAGTTTTGTCTTTGTTTGTGATTCAAAAACCGGCTCCTGTATACGAATGCTGATTGCAGCTACAACGGATGTACGAATATCGGTTGCATCAAAATCTTTTTTGTAAAATTCGCGTGCAGCTTTTACAATACCTTCACGAAAAGCTGCCTGATGTGTTCCACCCTGAATTGTATGTTGACCATTTACGAATGAAAAATATTCTTCACCATATTGATTGGTGTGGGTCATCGCAACTTCAATATCTTTTCCCTGCAAATGAATTATTGGATATAATCTCTCGTCATTCAAATTATGTTCGAGAAGATCTTTCAATCCGTTGAGTGAAAAATATTTTTCGCCATTATACAGGATTGTCAGACCTACATTCAGATAACAGTAATTCCGGATCATATCAATCACAAATTCCTGTTGGAATTTATGTCTGCTGAAGATCTCACCATCAGGATGAAAAGTG
>JAHEYM010000262.1 GCA_023251595.1 Bacteroidota bacterium | reverse complement strand
CAGTAAGGAAAAATCGGAAATTCAAAAGAGTTAGAAAAAATCCACAGACGAAGAGTAAATTTCGAACCTTTACTAACTTTAAACCAGCTTATTAGATGCTTAACTTAATGACATTGCCCTTCGGCATGAAACTAAGTACTCTTTACTCTGAAATCGAACGAAAAATTATTTTTTGGATTTGTAAAGGTCTCGAAAGACCACAGCTTGCAGATAAAATGAACTTGTGCCAAAAAACCATTGACTGGCATAGAAACAAGATCAATTTCAAATCGCATACAGGCAATTCTGTGGAGTTGCTTCATTATGCAATAAGAGTTGGTCTATATAGTATGGAAGAATTTTTATCTGATGTTGCAGCTCGAGGGGGGGGGTAAAATCCGTCAACCAAATTTAGGGTTTAGGAGCCGGTATATATACCTGTTTCGCAGGTATATATACCAGACTTTCGGGTGAAGGAGTATCAATATGAAATAAATACCAGTAGGTTTGCAGGGTTATTATTCCCTAACCCAAAAACCCTCAATTTATGTCCCTCAACACACTAAATCCTTATCCAAGCTACGGCGATCAGTTCAAATCCGGTCTAAATGCAATCATTGCTGCCCTCCCCGGGGCTCCTACTATTGCAGACTTAGTGGCCAAAGTTGAAGCTTATGTAGAACCGATTTATTATCCTGCCGGTGCAACCACTGCTCAGAAAATGGAATTAAAATCTATCGTTTACAGCGCTATAAATAGTTATGTAAATGGTCAGGTGAAATCTATGTATAGTGGTTCTTCAAAAGGATTTGTTGACATGTTAATCGGACCTTCTTTACAGTCTAACCTCCCGGTTGATGCTATTAAAAACAGAATTTTAGATATTGAAGATAATCTTTCCGAATCTAATTTAAGTGTGGAAACACAAACACCTTTGCTTTTGGCGACTCAAGTTGGAGTTGTGGCTTATGATTATTGGCTTGGGGAGATTGCGCTGGGTGCCGGAAGTGCATGGATTACCTATCTTACTGCTGCTAAAGTTTCGGCAATGGGCAATGTTCCTTTTTGGACTGCATCGGCAATGGAAGGTTCTTTAATAGGAACCCGTTCTACAAACCGTGGAATGATAGAAACCACTACTCAAATTGTAACTACTGAGATTATTGCCTCACTAACTGCTGCTTTGACAATCGCGGTCGGCAAAGTTATTTTCCTTTGGATACCGCGTCTGCAAAGAAACGGCGGACTGCCCGGTGGTTGTGGTTGTTCGAAATAAGGAGGAATAAATATGTCTCAAAAGACTGTTAATCCCTACCCGGATTTAGCTACCCAATATGCATCGGGTCTCGATTATATTATGGTAGCAATGCCCGGAGTTCCTTCTATTGTAAATTTGGTAAAAGCCGTTTGCGATTATACCGAATCTGTTTATTACCCTGCCGGTGCGACAACACAGCAAAAGATGGAGATGACTTCTGTTGCATATTCGGCAATAAATAGTTATATTGCGGGCTTAATACGGAAACCCTCAAAGTCTGTTTATAATGGTAACCAACATAAATTTGTGGGAATGATGGTTGGTCGTTCAATAGAAAAAGAATTGCCGGTAGATGCGATTGATGACCGTATTTTGGATATAGAAAATAATATAACAAAATCGGGTTTGACTGTTTTAGATCAGACACCTTTATTAATGGCAACCGAAATTGGCTCGAGCAATTATAAATATTGGTTAAATCAAATTGCCCTTGGTGGCGCGAGCGCGTGGCTTGCATATATTAATGCCGCGAAAGTTTCTGCAATGGGTAATATTCCTATCTGGACATCGACAAGTATGGAAGGTGCCCTCATCGGTGCTAACCTTACACCAAAAGGAATGATCGAAACCACTGAACAAATAGTTACAACGGAAATAATTTCATCGTTAATTTCTGCGCTCACTGTTACTGCGGGGAGGGTTATATTTGATTGGGTGCCGAAGGTGGAGTTTAGTTTGCTTTCCGATTCAAACAAATACGCTACAGTCTTATTACCAAATAATGTTAAAATTATAGGAGAAGAGACATACGTTTCGAGAATTTCGAACTGCTCTGACAAGTCAGCTAAAATATTTATTTATCGAACCGATGATGGGGGTGCGTATTATCATTTCAATTTCCTTGATTCTTCTGAAGGAGACTTATCTGTTTGCCACTCACCTGACTTACCATTTAAACAAGAAGGAGAATGTTTCAAATTGGAGTTTGATCCAAATTTAAATTATTTTATTATTCCATTTGACCATCCTTCAGACCCTCTACCTCTTCCTGATGGTCCTCCCGAAGATTATCATATTTGTTGCGACTGTGTAAATTACAGACCGGAAAGTAACATAGGAGATCAGGGACAATGTTTTGCTACTTGGTCAAACAACTTACAAATGGCTTTTTGCAATGCAAGCTATCAGGGTGGTTGTGAATCATGTGTGCCAGATGGTCAGATAACATATAAAGGTGGAGGCGTTTCTCACGTGGGAGCGACCTTAACACTGCAATCAAGATATCTTCGGAGATTACCTGTGAAGTATTATTCCCTCTCGGGGTCGGAACAACTTTGTAACAGTAGCTCGAATAAGCGGGTTGGTTGCGAGATAACTATATATAGAAATAGTGATGGTAGTGCGTCCTATAATTATATATTCAATGAAAATTCACAAAGCGAACAGGCTATAGGATACTCACCGGATATTCCATTTTCACTATGCGGTGGCAATGCGGGTTTACGTGTAAATTTAGATCAGAATAAGGAATACTTTGTTATTTCTTTTGATACACCTGAAAAGCCGCTAAAATTTACTGATGGTGGATTCGCCGAGACTAAATGCAAATGCTGTGGAGGTGGGCAAGGAGCATGTGAATTGAGTACATCTGATGATGGTGATGCCACATCATGCAGTCAACCTCCGGGTAGTAAGTGCTGGTCCTGCGGGTGGGGTTTGGGCTTGAATATCAGTAATGGAACTGTTATTTCTGGCGGATTTTTATTGGTTCAAGCAACCAATCTGGAGTTGAGAAGGAATTAATATATTTAATAAATTTATATCCTAGAATTAATAGCTACTACGAATTAAATTTCTCTTTTATTTCAATAATTCAGAAATGATCAAGATTATATTAATGGTTTTGCTAATGTCAGTCATCTCACTGGTTACTCTTGGTCAGAATAAAGGTGTTGAACTTCTTAATGTATGTATTAAAAAAATAGAATCAGAGAAACACATTACTTATCATGCATCTTATAGGGAGAAATCTGTTCTTGTAAGTGATACAGTTAAGAGGAATGGTTTAGTGAAATTAAGAAGAGATGAACAAGATACAAGATTTGGAGGATACGTATGGGTGACGTCTGTTGATTCTGGTTTTGCTTTCTATGACTTATATTATACCTATTTTGTTCATCCAAAACAAAAAGAGGCAATAATATTTGTTCCTGGAGTGCTACAGGAATGGGCAATACATGGTAGTCAAAGCAGAGATTTAATTTGGCGTGATTTTCTGGCGCCTGAAAATTGGAAGAGAATTATTGAGAAGGGCACTGAAATAATATTATTAGGCGACACCGTAGTAAAAAATAAAGAAAGTTGGAATATCCAGATCAGATTTCCTGATAATAATTTGGCGACCAACAGGATAAAAAATATTTATATTAACAAAAAAGATAGTGTCCCATTTTTAATTTCAAACATTGACCTATATAAACAAACTACTCCCGAATTCTCAGAATTTTTCATTGATTCGTATTCATTCGAACCTTTGCCTCCTGATGCTTTTGAAATATCGCAGATTCCGGATGATTATTCAATTGAGGAATACCACAAGAGAGATTTGAAGCTACTCGACACATTAACGACAGCACCGGGTTTTTCCGGTAAAGCGTACAAGAATAAAATGGCACCAGATAGTACTAATTTCATCGGTAACGTTACAATTTTAGACTTTTGGTACCGTGCCTGTTTTCCCTGTATGAAAGGAATAGCAATGCTCGATTCGATCGGTGAAAAATATCCGAATAATTTAATACAGATTATCAGTGTCAACGCTTATGACAACAATGAAAAGGGAATTTCTAAATTACCCAAATTTTTAGAATATAATCCGATTCACAATCCAATATTTTTGGTTGATGATGAAGTTCCGAAAGCTTACCATGTTTACGCCTGGCCGACATTTTATATAATAAACAAAGAAGGCAAAATTGTGTATTCACATATCGGTTGGAACGAAGATTTGTTTAATGATTTATCGAAAGTGATAGATAAACTACTGATAAAATAGTTAAGTATGAGCATTTTTTCCTCCCCCTCCCCCCTCCAGCGGGGGATACTTTTATTCATATCTTTTTGCTAAAAGATATGAACGGAAGATAAAAACAAATAAGCAGGGACTCACAATTCACATTCTTTTCTTGACCAAGAAAAGAATCCGGATCTCCCCCTCCTGAGGGGGCAGGGGGAGGAATTGCAGTATATTACGGTCCGAAAACCTGATACACAATTAAACTGATTAAATACGCTAAACCGCTCATATATGCAATCTGGATGAGCGGCCATTTCCAGGTGCTTGTTTCGCGTTTCACGACCGCGACTGTGCTCATACATTGCATCGCGAATGCATAAAATAACATAAGCGAAAAACCGGTGGCGACGGAATATCGAAGTCTGCCGGTCGAAGGAATAATTTCTGCTTGCATTTTTTCGCGTACCGATTGCACATCATTTTCACTGTCACCTACACTATATATAGTTGCCATCGTTCCCACAAAAACTTCTCTTGCTGCAAAAGAGGTGAGTAATGAAATTCCGATTTTCCAATCGAAACCAAGTGGTCTGATAACCGGTTCAATAAAGTGACCAAAATGCCCGGCGTAAGAAGCTTCAATTTTTTCGGAACGTATATGTCGGCTGATTTCAGTTTTGGAAAAGTTGGCGATTACTTCCTTTGTTGCATATTTTTCTTCAATCTTTTTAAATTGATCGCCGGGACCAAATGATGCCAAAACCCATAGAATAATGGAAACGGAAATAATTATTTTTCCCGCATCGAATAAAAATATTCTGACTTTTCCGAAAATCGTAATTAAAATATTGTTCCATCTCGGCATGCGATAGACGGGCATTTCCATAATATAATAACTTCTTTCTTTCGACTTGAGAATCATTTTAAAAACCCAGGCAGCGATGAGAGCGGAAACAAATCCGGTTAAATATAATAACATGAGAACCAATGCCTGGAGACTTATAAATCCGAATACATCCTGTTTGGGTACAACAAGTGCGATAAGTAAAGTATATACAGGAATTCTTGCCGAGCAACTCATCAAAGGAGTTACCATGATGGTAAGTAATCTTTCTTTTTTATTTTGAATTGTTCTGGTTGACATGATCGCAGGAACCGCACAAGCGACACCACTCATCAATGGAATAATTGATTTCCCGTTCAACCCAAAACCACGCAAAGGTTTATCCATTAAAAAACTGACACGCGCCATGTAGCCTGTATCTTCGAGTATCGCGATGAAAGTAAAGAGAATGGCAATTTGCGGAATAAACACCGCGATACCACTGAGTCCCGCGATAATTCCGTTCGCCAATAGATCGCTGATTAATCCGGCGGGCATTATATCTTTCACCCAATTTCCCAAACTGCTGAAAAGCATCTGTATCCATTCCATCGGGTAGGAAGACAAATTAAAAACCGATTGAAATATAATAAATAAAATAATCAGAAAAAATAAATATCCGAAAATCCGATGCGTGAGAAATTTATCCATTGCGGCAGAATATTGTTTTCCTACCGTACTGAATTTCTCTGTTACAAAGTTTGGAATAATATCATCTTTTAATATTTTATATCGGTCAATACTTTCCTTCGCCTGCAGATCGCGTGCGCAAAAACCAAACTGTTGAATTACTTCTTTAATCTTCTGTTTTTTCTCGGGTTGCAGATCAAAATAATTTATAATATCGAAATTGTTGGCGATCTGAAAAGCCGCGTAGTCGCTGTTTGTATGCACCGCCTGACGAATTCCGTTGATCACGTCGGGAGCATAATCGTGGACAGGAATAAAATCAT
>JAHEYM010000261.1 GCA_023251595.1 Bacteroidota bacterium | reverse complement strand
GTCACCAAAGCAAGCTGGTAATTTATTATTCGGTTCACATATATATATATAAAGAAAATCAAAATACACAACAATGACTGATACAATTGCAGATTATCTTACTCACATCAGAAATGCTATCAAAGCAAATCACAGAGTAGTAGAAATTCCTGCTTCAAGAATGAAGAAAGAGTTGACGAAAATTCTGTTCGAAAAAGGATATATTCTCAACTATAAAATTGATGATAATAAAGTTCAGGGTACCATAAAAATTGCGCTGAAATATCATCCCGTTTCAAAAGTTCCGGCTATCAGAACTTTGCAAAGAGTTAGTAAACCCGGTTTGCGTAAATATTCGGGTCATGAGGATCTTCCCCGCGTTCTGAATGGTCTGGGAATCTCAGTCATTTCTACTTCAAAAGGTCTCATCACCGATAAAGAAGCAAGGAAATTGGGTATTGGTGGAGAAGTGATTTGTCAGGTTTATTAATATCGTCGTAAGAAAAATAACATGTCAAGGATAGGAAAACAACCGGTAATTGTTCCGGCAGGAGTTGAAATTTCAATGGCTAACCATGTCGTTACCGTGAAAGGAAAAAAGGGCAAACTCACCCAGAAGATCGACCCCGCGATCGAAGTTAAAATCGAGCCTGGTGTCGTACATTTTTCCAGAAGCTCGGATAATAAACGTTATCGTGCAATGCATGGTCTCTATCGTGCATTAATTGCAAATATGGTTCATGGTGTCACCCAGGGTTACACGATTCAACAGGAATTGGTTGGCGTGGGTTATCGTGCGACAAATCAGGGACAACTTCTTGATCTGGTACTTGGCTATTCTCACCATTTCGTATTCGACATTCCCGAAGAAATAAAAGTGGTTACAAAAACTGAGAGAGGTTCCAACCCAACGATCATACTGGAAAGTTGTGATAAACAACTCATCGGACAAGTTGCTGCAAAAATCAGATCGCTCAGACCACCTGAACCTTACAAAGGAAAAGGAATTAAATTCTCTAAAGAAGTACTTCGTAGAAAAGCCGGAAAATCGGCAGCTAAAAAATAATCTTAGTCATGGTTAAGAAAGAAATAAGAAGAAAAAAAATAAGAATGAGAATCCGGAAAACAGTTTCCGGAACAGCGATTAATCCACGTTTATCTGTTTTCCGCAGCAACAAACAGATCTATGCCCAGTTGATCGATGATGTAAGTGGGAAAACGATTATCTCGGCTAATTCAGCGGACGAAAGTATCGCGGGTCAAAAGGTTAATAAAGTTACACGTGCGAAACTCGTCGGTGTTCTTGTTGCCGGTAAAGCGAAAGAAGCAGGGCTGACCAGCTGCGTTTTCGACCGTGGTGGATATCTCTATCACGGACGGGTAAAAGCACTCGCTGAAGGTGCACGCGAGGGCGGACTCAAATTCTAATCATTCAATACGATAATCAACCTAAATAACACAATTGCAAATTTTATCCTGTTCATGGCAGTCTCAAACGTAAAAAAAGTAAAATCCAGCGAAATAGAACTCAAAGATCGTTTAGTTGGAATACAAAGAGTAACTAAAGTAACCAAAGGAGGACGGGCATTCACCTTCTCTGCTATCGTCGTGGTAGGAGATGAGAAAGGTGTGGTTGGTCATGGTCTCGGAAAAGCAAAAGAGGTGACCGATGCAGTATCGAAAGGTGTTGATGATGCAAAGAAAAACCTGGTGAAAGTTCCGATCTATAAAGGCACGGTTCCACATGAACAATATGGTAAGTTTGGTGGTGCACTCGTTTATCTGAAACCAGCTGCTCCCGGTACCGGTGTAATTGCGGGTGGTGCTATGCGTGCTGTTTTGGAGAGTGTCGGAATTACCGATGTACTCGCAAAATCAAAAGGTTCATCAAATCCACATAACGTTGTGAAAGCAACGATTGACGCACTTACAAAAATGCGTGATGCAATTACAGTTGCACAACATCGTGGTATAAAGTTGGAGAAAGTTTTTAACGGATAATCTGATTAGATATATATATATCATAAAGAACAAAAAATATGAATCTCAGTAATTTAAAACCGGCAGCCGGCTCTGTCAGAAAAAACAAGAGACTCGGTAGAGGAGAGGGTTCTACAAGAGGAGGAACATCCACGCGCGGGCACAAGGGTGCTCAATCGCGTTCCGGATATTCGTCTAAAGTGGGTTTTGAAGGTGGGCAGATGCCTCTTCAAAGAAGACTTCCCAAATACGGCTTTACAAATATCAATCGTAAAGAATTCAGAGGTATTAATCTCGATTCACTCGAGAATATTGCCAAACTGAAAAACATAACTACGATCGATAAAGAAGTGCTTATCGCGAACGGTCTCGCTTCCAAAAATGATATGATCAAAATCTTAGGACGTGGGAAACTAACGACAGCATTAACTATTAAAATACACGCGGTTTCTGCCACAGCAAAATCTGCAATCGAAGCACAAGGTGGAACAGTCGAAATTGTTAAGAGATGAATAACCTCATTCAGACCATACGGAATATCTTCAAGATAGAAGACCTGCGTGTTCGATTAATTAACACGTTTCTCTTCCTGTTGATCTACAGGTTGGGTTCTCATATCGTGCTTCCCGGAATTGATCCGAATCAGTTGGGAAAACTTCAACATCAGACTTCGGGAGGAATTCTCGGATTACTTGATATGTTCGCAGGAGGTGCGTTTTCACACGCATCGATTTTCGCACTCGGTATTATGCCTTATATTTCTGCATCTATTATCGTGCAGTTGCTTGGTATCGCTATTCCTTACTTCCAGAAATTACAAAAGGAAGGTGAGAGTGGGAGAAAGAAAATCAATCAGATTACAAGATATCTCACCGTACTTATCTGCGCTGGTCAGGCACCCGGATATCTCGTAAATCTCAGAGCTACTTCAGCAGAAGCCATCATGAATAATTCAGTCGAATTCTGGTTTATCTCAATCATGGTTATGGTTGCCGGGACGATCTTCGTGATGTGGCTGGGTGAAAGAATTACCGATAAAGGCGTAGGAAACGGAATTTCCATGATTATCATGATCGGGATTATTGCCAGATTCCCCGCTTCATTCGGTGATGAGATTCGCTCACGTCTTAGTGCAACACAAGGTGGACTTGTTGTGTTACTTGTCGAATTAATTGCGCTTATGTTTGTTATTATCACCGTGATACTTCTGGTTCAGGGAACCCGTCGGATTCCGGTGCAGTTCGCGAAAAAAATCGTTGGTAATAAACAATATGGCGGTGCTCGTCAGTACATTCCTCTGAAAGTAAATGCTGCAGGTGTAATGCCGATCATTTTCGCTCAGGCGATCATGTTTATTCCTTCTACGGTCGCACAGTTCTTCCCGGAATCTGCCGCATGGCAAGGGTTTGGAGCTGCATTCACGAATTTCACTTCGTTCTGGTACAACTTCACTTTCGCTCTTATGATCATCGTTTTCACATACTTCTACACAGCTATTTCAGTAAATCCAAATCAAATGGCAGAAGATATGAAACGTAATGGTGGATTCATCCCTGGTATAAAACCCGGTAAAAAAACTGCGGAGTTTATCGATAATGTAATGTCAAAAATTACACTCC
This sequence comes from Bacteroidota bacterium, assembly GCA_023251595.1. Lineage (GTDB taxonomy): Bacteria > Bacteroidota > Bacteroidia > AKYH767-A > JABDAW01 > JAHEYM01. Next base: position 2,530 of record JAHEYM010000261.1, on the reverse strand, counting down.
CCGGATCCTTGTTCCTCGCGTTTGTTGCCATCCTTCCAACGTTCGGAATTCTTCTGGGAATCAATACCAACTTCGCTCACTTCTATGGTGGTACATCTATTCTTATTCTTGTAGGTGTAGTGCTTGATACACTTCAACAAATAGAAAGTTATCTGTTGATGAGACATTATGACGGGCTTATGAAATCCGGCAGAATCAAAGGTAGAACCCAACAAATGACTGCTCCGGCATAATCATGATATATTCAAAAACGGAAGAGGAAATCGCGCTCATGCGTAAAAGCTGTCTGCTCGTCGGTAAAACGATAGCAGAGATAGCTCGTGCGCTCCGACCTGGAATTACTACTGCGTCGCTCGACAAGCTGGCTGAAGAATTCATCCGGGATCATTCCGGTGTTCCTTCATTCAAAGGGTATGTGGTTCATGGGAAAACATATCCGTACTCTACCTGTATTTCATGTAACGATGAAGTGGTACACGGAATGCCCGGGCCAAGAGTAATTGTTGAAGGTGATATTGTCTCTTTCGATTGTGGTGTTTATTTGAACGGATATCATGGGGACTCGGCTTACACTTTTCCTATTGGGGAAGTGAATCCTTCTATCCTGACTCTGCTTAGAGTGACAAAAGAAAGTCTGATGCTCGGAATTGAAAAAGCTGTTTTGGGAAACAGGTTGCTTGATATATCTTCTGCAATCCAAACACACGTTGAAAGCCACGGATATTCTGTAGTTCGTGAACTTGTCGGACATGGAATAGGAAGACAACTTCACGAAAAACCAGAGGTTCCGAATTATGGAAAAAAGGGAAATGGTGTTGTGTTGAAAAGTGGTTTCACCCTCGCTATTGAACCTATGATTAATAAAGGGCACAAAGAAATTATCACAGCAAAAGATGGCTGGACAGTCGCAACCAAAGATCATCAACCTTCTGCACATTATGAACATACAATTGCGATCACCTCAGGAAAGGCGGACATCTTAACCACTTTCGAATATATTGAGGCGGTGAGAAATGAATATATTGGTACACTCCAACCGGAACTGCATGGCTAAACAACAATCGATAGAGCAGGATGGAGTTATCACTGAAGCACTGTCGAACGCGACCTTCAGAGCAGAATTGGAGAATGGTCACGAAATCATAGCGCATATTTCAGGGAAAATGCGAATGAATTACATTAAAATCCTCCCTGGTGATAAGGTGAAAGTTGAACTGTCGCCTTATGACTTATCAAAAGGAAGAATTGTGTTCAGATATAAATAATTAACAATTAACAATTAACAATTAACAATTAACAATTAACAATTAACGATTGTCAATTTACAATAACAATGAAAGTAAAACCAGCAGTAAAGAAAAGAAGTCCCGAGTGCAAAATCGTGCGCCGGAAGGGACGTCTTTATGTTATCAACAAAAAAAATCCACGTTTTAAACAGCGTCAGGGTTGATTAATTTGAATATTAACGAATAACAGGAAATAAAAAATGGCAAGGATTTCAGGTATTGATTTACCAAAAAATAAAAGAGGCGAAATCGGACTCACCTATATCTATGGTATCGGTCGGCGAACGGCTCAAAATATCCTTTCGGAAGCTCAGGTAAACTGGGACAAGAAAGTGAGTGAATGGGACGATACAGAGTTGACCAAGATCAGACAAATCATCAACGATAATATTAAAGTTGAAGGTGCACTGAGATCTGAAAATCAACTCAACATCAAACGACTGATCGACATTGGCTGTTACCGTGGAATGAGACACCGTTTGGGTTTACCTGTCCGTGGTCAAAAAACAAAAAACAACTGTCGTACCCGTAAGGGAAAAAGAAAAACAGTGGCGAATAAAAAAGTAGCAACTAAAGGATAATCATCGAACTCATTAAATTATAAAATGGCAACAACTGCACAAACACCTGCAACCAAGGTACGAAAGAAAATCGTGAAGGTTGAGACCATTGGTGAAGCGCATATTTCAGCGACCTTCAACAATATTATCATCGCTTTGACGAATCAATCAGGGCAGGTTATCTCATGGTCTTCAGCCGGTAAAATGGGATTCAGAGGATCAAAGAAAAATACTCCCTACGCAGCCCAGATGGCAGCCGGAGATTGCGCCAAGGTGGCATTCGACATGGGTTTAAGGAAGGTGAAAGTTTTCGTTAAAGGCCCTGGGGCAGGAAGAGAGTCAGCGATGCGCACGCTGCATGCAAGTGGAATTGAAATCATGGAAATTGTGGATATCACGCCAATGCCGCATAACGGATGTCGTCCACCTAATAAACGTCGGGTATAATTAATTAACAATTGACAATTAATAATTAACAATTAATATTGAATATTTAAGATGGCAAGATATACAGGTCCAAAATCCAGAATTGCACGAAGATTTAAAGAACCGATTTTCGGTCCCGACAGATACTTTGAAAAAAAGAACTACCCTCCCGGAATGCATGGACAAACTAAAAAAAGGGCGAAGACTTCGGAGTATGCTGTTCAGTTGACAGAAAAACAAAAAGTGAAATATACGTAT
>JAHEYM010000260.1 GCA_023251595.1 Bacteroidota bacterium | reverse complement strand
GAAATGAAATTCGTATTCCCGGAAAATTAAAAGGCATAAAAGCGATCGGTTGGTATATAGAAGAATACGGAATCGCGCAGGTCTCGATTAATATTACCAATTATCATATAGCACCGATGCACATCGTGTTCGAGGAATCGTGTAAAAGCGCCGAGAGTCGTGGAATGATTGTAACCGGCTCAGAACTCGTCGGACTCATCCCTCTCGCTGCAATGCTCGATGCAGGAAAATATTTTCTCGAGAAACAAAAAGTTTCGTCGGGTGTGAGTGAAAAGGAATTAGTGAATATTGCAATCAGATCTCTCGGACTCGATGAATTATCGGAATTCGATCCTTCAAAGAAAATAATTGAATATATGTTGAAAGAGGATCATTCGAAATCTCTCGTCAACATGACAATAAATGATTTTGCAGATGAAACTGCATCGGAGTCTCCGGCTCCGGGTGGCGGATCTGTTGCGGCCGCTGTTGGCGCGCTTGGCATATCGCTCGCAACGATGGTTGCCAATCTTTCTTCCTCAAAAAGAGGATGGGACGATCGTTGGAAAGAATTTTCGGATTGGGCAGAAAAAGGTCAGGCATTAAAAAACAAATTACTGTTATTGGTGGATGAAGACACGAATGCATTTAATCAGATCATGGCGGCATTCTCTCTCCCGAAAAGTAATGATCAGGAAAAAGCAGCGAGAAAAGCTGCCATTCAAAATGCAACGAAAAATGCAATTGCAGTTCCGCTCATGGTGATGGAAACTGCTCTGGAATCTATGTATATAGTTAAAGCCATGGCAGAAACCGGCAACCCGAATTCCGCAAGCGATTCGGGTGTAGGTGCTTTGTGCGCAAGAACCGCTGTAATAGGCGCACATTTAAATGTAAAAATAAATGCAGCTTCACTCAAGGATGAAAATTATTTAAATCCGATTCTGATGAAAGCAAATGAAATGGAGACGAAGGCGGTGGAATTGGAGAGGGAAATACTTTCTATTGTGGAGGCAAAGATCAAGTTATGAGTGATGAGTGATGAGTGATGAGTGATGAGTTCTTTGAATTATGAGTAGTGGTTCCTTATCGAAATTTTGCTTATAATATAATTATATTTGCGAAACAACCTCATAACTCATAACTCATAACTCATAACTCATAACTCATAACTCATAACTCATAACTCATAACTAAAAAAACATGCTCGGATTAAAACTACCCACCGATCCCCGTTGGGTCGATCTTGTGAAACAGAATCTCGAGGAGATACTCACCGATCATGCTTTTTGTGAACAGAAAGCCGCATCGAATGCCATATCATTAATTGTAACATTCGGCGATTATTCGGAGATCGTAACTGCGATGTGTGAATTGGCGAAAGAAGAATTAAGTCACCTCGAACAAGTACATCAGCATATTCTGAAACGCGGTTGGGTGCTCGGTAAAGAGCGGAAAGATCATTATGTAAATGAGCTGGCTGCGTTCATGCGGAAAGGATATAAACGAAATATAGTATTAATCGACCGGTTACTTTTCGGTGCAATGATTGAAGCAAGAAGCTGCGAACGATTCAGAATATTATCCGAGAAAATAGAAGACCCCGAATTAGCGCAATTTTATCATGATCTGATGGTAAGTGAAGCCAATCACTATACATTATTTCTCGGCTTCGCGAGAAAATATGCCGAGGGTGAAGATGTTGAAAAGCGTTGGGAAGAATTTCTAAGCTATGAAGCCGGAATCATGGAACGATATAGCAGGAAAGAGACAATGCACGGCTGACCACATCTCTGCCCTTCCCGACTTCACATCGAGCGCGTCCGACCCCATCCCTGCCCTTAGCGACTCAACATCGTGCGCGTCCGACCCCATCCCTGCCCTTCGCGACTCAACATCGTGCGCGTCCGACCCCATCCCTGCCCTTCCCCAAATGGGGAAGGGTAAAACGGACATCGTAACCTCAGCAACGCGGATGAGACGTACATCTTCGGGCAGAGCAATATATGTGTCGGGGGGATCATCCTACATGTCAGGGAGATTATGTTTGATATCGGGTAAATGAATCACAACATCGGGCACAACTACTGATCGGTTGGGCATTTCATCTAAATTTTCGGGGATAATATCTTCCATATCGGGGAAATGAACCTCCTCAATGCGGAGATTAAACTATAGGATGCGGATAGAATCTACGTGTTCGGGAACACCAACCACTGGAAAAATATCTAAGCAATATAATAAAAATAAAAGATCGTTCGTTTCGAGAGCATGAATCTCCTAATTCGTAATTCCTAATTCCTAATTTAAAAAGGCATGGACCGCCGAAATAGCAATCATTTTAATATGATTGAAGCAGTACTGCACTTCTGTTTGGAGAGGGTGACAGAGACGGACGTTATCCCTCAATTCTCTATAGCCCTTGATAGAATTAAAAACAAAGCCGCAGAAATTCGTAAATGTGAAGAAATCATTATTGACGGGACTACAGGTGTGACGATGGCTATGAATCGCGTGCGGGAGAATATGAGTGTTCTCTCGACAAAGTGCGCTTCATCTGTTTTGGCTTATGCTCATGATGTGAATGAATATGAAATAATTGCGGCACTTCATTATTCACTTGCGAAAATGAGAAAGATGAAAAAAACAGATCTTACATCAGCCTGCAATACAGTAGTTGATTACGCAGAAGCAAACCTCAGAAACGCCGCACCCTATGGTTTGGTAGAAAATGATGTCACCAATTTAAAGCTCATTGTTGCCGATTATTCGCTGAGAAGTGAAAGTCCGAGGATTACCATAGTGGCGAGAAGTTTAGCTGTATCGAAAATTAAAGAAAATATTGATGAGATTATTCACAATATTTTAGAGACGCAAATGGATTTAATGGTGAAATCTTTAGTCACGACCAATCCATCATTTGTAAGTTCATATTTTGGAGCTCGTCAGGTATTAAATCTCGGAAAAACGATTACTAAATTAACAGGGGTTATTACCGATGAGAGTGGAACCCCGGTTTCGGGCATTCCGGTTGTCATAACGAAACATACCGGAAATACTACATATACATCTGTAACAAACTTCAATGGTGAATATAATATATATCATATATTAGCAGGCGATTATATGGTAAACATCGCTGCAAACGGTTATCAACCCATTATCGAGAATGGCGTGCACTTTGCGCCGGGCAAAGAAGTGGGAAAGAATTATAGGCTCATTGCGGTGGGGTAAAAGAAATTTCCAATGTCCCACGCCCAATGTCCAATGTCCAAGTAAATAATTTAATGATTCAATTATTCATCTTACTTGAAAATTGGGAGTTGGACATTGGACATCGGACCTTGAAAACTTGGAAATTGTCAGTTGCTCCTTGTTCACTTTTCACTATTAACTGTTCACTGTTCATTGTTCATTGCACTTTGCCGCCCGGAAATCATTAGGGGTCACTCACTGCGTTCGCGATGACAAGGCACTTGGGTTCAGAGAGGGGGAAAAAAGCATCCGGCAAATTTCACTTAGTGAAATTTGCCGGATGCTTTTTTCCCAAACCCTGAGTGTGCGGCGTTGTCATCCTATAAAACGTGTTGCAATATATATAGAGTTAGAGAAATGAAAATGCGTTTTAGAGGATCTGTGTCTGCATCCGGACGGCATACTTTTGTTAATGTTCAAAAAGCCCGGATAAATGAAAGTAAAACCTTATCCTCAACCCTTTTCACTTTCATAGAAAACAGCACGCCACTTTAACCTTATCATTGTGCCCGTTCCGACTCTTTAGATTCTGCACCTCCTCCCCCTGCCCCCTCAGGAGGGGGAGATTTTAATTCATATCTTTTTGCTAAAAGATATGAATTGAAAAATAAATGTCCCATTCAACTACACTCAATTTCCAATCGCCAGTTGAAATAAATAATCAATATTTCCATCGATTTCGATTCTTGGCGGGCAATTCGTGATAATTTATATATATTTAATTTGTTCCATAGGAACAAACCATTTTATAGCCCCTGAATTTATTCGGGGGTGAGCGATGCCCCGATCATTTTCTCGCGTCCGTCAAGGGTGTACCATTTGGTAAAAAAGCTGACATGGCGAATTGTAACTCGTTCATTGTTCATTGCACCTTGCCGCCCGGAAACCATTAGAGGTCACTCACTGCGTTCGCGATGACAAGGCACTTGGGTTCAGAGAGGGGGGAAAAAGCATCCGGCAAATTTCACGCATGTGAAATTTGCCGGATGCTTTTTCCCCAACCCCTGAGTGTGCGGCGTTGTCATCCTATAAAACGTGTTGCAATATATATAGAGTTAGAATAATGCAAATGCGTTTTAGAGGATCTGTAATGATTTCCGGACGGCAGACTTTTGTTAATGTTCAAAAAGCCCGGATGAACAAAAGAAAAACCGTATTCTCACCAATTTTCACCTTCATAGAAAAGGTTAAAAGAAATTTCCAATTTCCCATGCCCGATGTCCAATGTCCAAGTAAATAATTTAATGATTCAATTATTCATCTTACTTGAAAATTGGGAGTTGGACATTGGAAATTGGACATTGTAAAAACCGCTCTCATGAACTTAAACACCTCCTATCCACGCTCCTCATGTTCCGCATTTCCCGGTGGTTGCGTATTGCCATATTCGTATATGGTGAGTTTGTCTTTCCACTCGTTTGGAACATCCATCGAGCTGCGGTTCTCGTAATCGAAACAGACCATCACTGTTGTGCCACGCGCTACTTCATCTTCGCCACGAGGAGTTTCTTTCACAATAGAGTGTAGCAGAATAAAACTTTTCTTCCCCACCCGTTGACACTTCGTAAATACAAATATATTATCGTTAAGAAAAATCGGCTTTAGGAAATCGAGTGTGGCGCTTGCTAAGATCACACCTTTCTTCGCCCAATTAATATTATTCCCGATCGCTTCCTTAAAGTAATTAATTCGCGCCTGTTCGAAATAACTGAGATAATGTGCATTGTTCACATGTCCCAATACATCGAGATCGGAAAACCGAATCTCAATTTTTGCTTTATGTTTGTAGAAGTTGTTCATGTCATTTAGTCGTCCATTTGTTCATATATCGAATTATTGCTAATGAATTCAGGGATAATTTGTTTCATCTTTTTCACGACTTCATTGCTGCTGCCGGATACACATAGTTGAATGAGTGTATCTACATTTTCAGACACTTCATCAAAATCATATTCATGCACTTTTGCAATTAAGATTTTGGGGTGATGCGTCGGAATCGTATTCTCATTCGTATTTAACAGTTCCTCGTACAACTTTTCGCCGGGTCTTAATCCGGTAAAAACCAACTGAATATCTTTACCGAGTGTGAGACCGGAAAGTTGCACCATTTTTTTTGCAAGATCAACAATCTTTACGGATTCTCCCATATCAAAAATAAATATTTCTCCACCATTCCCCATTGCACCCGCTTCGAGCACCAATTGCGCCGCTTCATGAATGGTCATGAAGAATCTTGTAATATCCTGGTGAGTCACAGTTACAGGTCCGCCGTTCTCAATCTGTTTCCGGAAACGCGGAATCACCGAACCATTCGAATCGAGCACGTTCCCAAACCGCGTGGTGATAAACTGAACCTTCGATTTTTTAGATAATGACTGTATATATATCTCGGCAATCCGTTTCGATGCACCCATGATATTGGCAGGATTAACGGCCTTATCTGTCGAAATCATCACAAATTTCTCTACTCCATATTGCACCGATAAATCGGCAAGAATTTTCGTGCCAGCGACATTCGTCAGAACTGCCTCGACCGGATGATGCTCCATCAACGGCACATGTTTATATGCAGCCGAGTGAAAAACAATTTCAGGAAGAAACGATTTAAAAACTTCTTCAAGACGGGCTTTTGATCTCACATCACCGATACAGAATTCTGCATTCCGGAAATGGTCTTTATCCAGCACCTCCAATTCCATATCATATAAGGGCGACTCTGCCTGATCGAACAACAATACTTTCCCCGGATTAAAACCAATGATCTGTCGCACCAACTCTGAACCGATAGACCCCGCAGATCCTGTCACAAGAACACGTTTCCCCGATATATAATTTTTAATTTTTCCGACATCAAGTAAAATCTGACTCCTCGTTAA
>JAHEYM010000015.1 GCA_023251595.1 Bacteroidota bacterium | reverse complement strand
GATGTAACGATCATAGAACATGAATTGCAGCAGGCAGATAAAATTGCCGGAACAAGACCGTTGCCATATAATGACTGGAGTCTTGATTTTCTTGCAGACTATATAGTTAACACTCATCATATTTATGTAAAGAAAACGCTGCCGGAATTGAGAGGTTATGCTTCTAAAGTGGCAAAAGTTCATGGTGATCAACATCCGGAACTCCTGACTATCCATCAATTGGTAGAAGAAGTGGATTCGGAATTAACTTCACACATGGTAAAAGAAGAAAGAATATTATTTCCTTACATTAAACAATTAATTGCTTCTAAAAAGGAAAACGAAGGATCGCGCTCCGGGAGTACATTCACTATTCAGGATCCGATCAACATGATGGAAATGGAACATGAAATGGTAGGCAAAAATTTAGAGAAAATAAGATCGTTAAGTTCCAATTATACTTTGCCTGCAGAGGCATGTGCAAGTTACAGTGTATTGTATAGGATGCTGGATGATTTTGAGGAAGATCTTCATATACATATACATCTGGAGAATAACATCCTGTTTCCGAAGGCAATTGAATTAGAGAAAGAGCTAAAGAAGTAATCATGCTTAGCAATACCTGCAAAACGGCGATAAAAGCGGTTATATATCTTGCGACAAAATATAAATCAGAACAAAAAATCTCTCTAAAAGAAATTGCTCAATATATAGAAGCAAGCGAACATACGGTAGGGAAAATGGTGCAAACACTTGTAAAACAGGATGTGATTAAGAGCAGCAAAGGTCCTTCGGGTGGATTTTATCTCACAAAAGAACAGAGGAAACAGCCATTAATTACGATTATAGAAGCGATTGATGGCAAACAATTTTTTAAAGAATGTGGTCTCGGTTTGAACCAATGCTCCTCTTCACATCCCTGTCCTATACACTACGAGTACAAGGAATCGAGAGATATTTTCGAAAAACTTGTCAAAAAGAGAAGAATTCTTGATTTATGTGAACCGGTGAGTGAAGGGCAGACTTATTTGGCAGGCTGAAATCAGTAGTCAGTAATCAGTTGTCAGTCATTATATTTTGTTTGTCTTTTTCTGTATATTTGCGCTCGTCAGTCAGATTACAGTTCTATACATAGATATGAGTTTGATCGTCGGAATACCGGTCATCACAATACTATCGATACTACTTCTTACACAAGTTCGGGAAAGATGGAAGGGAGATGTAGCGCTGATTACAGTCTTATTAAATGCAGGTCTTAGCTCCTATTTAGCTGTTCCCGCAATTCGGGGTGACTCGTTTGAGTATATTTTTAATGGGGGGTATGTTTTCGGTTCCATTCCTATTAGAGTCGATGCACTTTCGGGATGGTTCATTTTGTTGATGAATTTTACTATCCTTACCGGTATCATGTATGGAAGACGCTACATGAAACACTATGAAGACAAAAGCGGGTCGATTAATAAAGGATCGAAGAACTTAACAATTCATTTTGCTTCTTATGTCACGAATCATTTTGCGATGATTGGGATTTATTGTGTGCAAAACTCATTTGCATTTCTCTGTGTTTGGGAAATAATGGCGATTACCTCGTTTCTATTAATCATTTTTGAACACAGCAAAATGGAGACATTGAAGGCCGGAATAAATTATATCGTTCAATCACATATTTCCATGATATTTTTTTTTGTGGGTTTTATGTGGGTAAATTCTTTTACCGGATCAAATGATTTTAATGCAATCACTCAGTACTCATCGTCTGTAACCACGTCTGTAAGTTTTCTTTTATTTCTCTGTTTTTTCATCGCTTTTGCAATAAAAGCGGGCTTTGTGCCTTTTCACACCTGGTTGCCGTACGCCCACCCCGCCGCACCTGCGCATGTATCAGGTATGATGTCAGGCGTGATTATTAAACTTGGGATATATGGAATTTTACGAATATTACTTTTAATTAAAGGTGATTTTTTATCGATGGGATATTTTATTCTTGTAATTTCGATCATTACCGGCGTGTATGGTGTGATGCTGGCTATTGTGCAACACAATCTCAAAAAATTACTGGCATATCACAGCATTGAAAATATCGGAATCATTGGCATCGGTATCGGTCTCGGATGTATAGGTGTCGGAACCGGAAATACATATCTTATTTTCGCAGGATTTGGCGGGGCATTGCTTCATACACTTAACCATTCAATTTTTAAATCGCTTTTATTTTACTGTGCAGGAACTGTCTATCAGGCAACTCATACAATGGAGATTGAAAAATTGGGCGGACTGATTAAAAGAATGCCCAGAACATCCACTTTATTTCTTATTGCGGCACTTGCTATTTGCGGTCTTCCGCCATTTAACGGATTCATTTCAGAATTTTTAATATACTCAGGTCTGTTCAAAGGGATTAACGATGTTCCGCTCTCCCCTCTTGCATTTATGGTTGGGGGTATCATCGGACTGGTTATTATTGGTGGAATGGCGATGTTATGTTTTACCAAAGCATTCGGAATTGTTTTTTTGGGAAACGAGCGACATGAATTACCTTCCAATATTCACGAAGCAGAATTCTCCAAATTATTTCCCAAATATATGATCGCGGGACTTATTCTTTTAATTGGCCTGGTACCGCAAATATTTATTGGGGTGATCGCGAAACCGGTTTCACTTTTTATGGGTTCCAATACTTTAGGAACCCGACCGGAGGAATTTACAGATGTAATGCAGTATGTCAGTCTGGCGAGTGTTACATTCATCCTGTTATGCGTGACGATGTGGTATATAAAAAAACTGACTACAAAATCTGCAATAATAGAATCTTCTCCCACATGGGCATGTGGATATGCGACACCTTCGCCTAAATTGCAATATACTGCAGGTTCATTTGTCAGACCATTTCGGAAATTAATACGACCTTTATTAATGATGAATAAAAAAGAGGGAGAAATTAAAGAAATATTCCCAAGACCTATTCACTCGGAAACACATCCATACGACAGGCTGGAAGCCGTTTTGATTGACTTCCCACTCATGCAGATAAAAGGTTTTATTGGTAAGTTCAAATTTCTTCAAAACGGAAATCCGCAGATGTATATACTTTACGGAGTTGCATTTATATTTATCATTCTCCTGATTCCAATCGTAATAAATGCATGGGAATTCATTAGTCATTTATTTCATCAAATCTGATTATGAATCTGTTGAGTTTGATATTTATTGTTTCGGCAAGTTTAATTTTTACAGGCATCGTAATTCGAACGAAAAGTATATTTTCCGGACGTAAAGGTCCCGGTATTTTTCAACCACTAAAAGACATTTTTCGATTGTTGAAGAAAGGGTCAGTTTATAGTAAAACGAGCAGTTATATATTTCAGATTGCACCTACCATTTATTTTGTTTCAATATTGATTGGAATATTTTTTATTCCTTTCGGAAATCAACAGGGAATTATCTCTTTTAAGGGTGATTTTGTTTTCTTTGCGTATGTGCTTGCGCTCGGTAAATTTTTTATGATCATCTCAGCTTTGGATACGGGAAGCAGTTTTAGTGGAATGGGTGCGAGCCGTGAAGCTTTATTTTCGTTGCTTGTTGAACCAGCATTTTTTATGTTGATGGCATCGTTCGCGTTACTGACAGGACACACTTCCTTTCACGAAATATTCAGTTCACTTCATTTTGGATCCTATATTTCCTACGCAGTCGGAATTTTGGCTGCAATTGTACTTGTCATTATTGCACTTATAGAAAATAGCAGAATGCCGGTGGACGATCCTAAAACGCATTTGGAATTAACCATGGTTCACGAAGTGATGGTGCTTGATAACAGCGGGTTCGACCTCGGAATTATTCAATATGCGTCGAGCCTTAAATTCGCAATGTACGGAGCAATAATAGCAAATTTTTTTCTGACCCCGGGTTATGAATGGTACTTCTCTTGTGCAATTTTCGCGGGAAGTCAGGTAATCTTTGCGATTATCGTTGGTATTGTAGAATCGTTTATGGCAAGATTCAGAATGAATCACAATCCTCAGTATATATTCACATTAACCTCAGTTACTTTATTAATCTTTCTGGGAGTTTTGCTCATTCTCGGAAAAATTGGCTAAAATAAAAGAATGACAAATATATTACTAATTACTTTTACGATAAGTCTTATTTATTTAGGAGTAGCAAACCGTCTGAAAAGTTACATAACCACTCTTGCGTTCCAAGGCATGCTCTTATTTGGAGTTGCGTTCATAGAACTCATCGAAATAAATTGGTTGAATCTGGTTTTTGTACTACTGGAAACCATTGTTTTCAAAACGATAGCCATTCCATATTTTTTGAATTACGTAATCCGTAAAAATAAAATTACGCGCGATACAGATCCTTTTCTTCCTGACTTCGTTTCTATAGTATTGATCACGTTCATTATCCTTGGATCTTTTTTCCTTTCAAATACGATCCACGATCCTCATTTAAGAAAAATATTTTTTGTGGTCGCACTTTCAGCACTCTTTACAGGATTATATATCATAACGACAAGGAGAAAAATCATCACACATGTGATGGGTTTTCTTGTCATTGAAAATGGTGTATTCGTATTATCTCTTGCAGTTGGAAATGAAATGCCCATGTTGGTAAACATAGGGATTCTGCTCGATATTTTTGCGAGTATATTCCTTCTCGGAATATTTGCAAATAAAGTTGTTGACGAAATGAAAGGACAGGATGTTGAACAATTAACGGATTTAAGAGATTAGTATGATCGGTGTTTACCTATTAAGTTCATTTATTATCAGTATATTATTGTTCTTCAACAGGAACAGGCTCGTGAATTATTTGCTCGTATGTTTGTTCATGATTATTCAGTGTGGCTTCACAATATACGCATATTATCATCAAAATATTTCCGAGCTCACTTATTTCACGCCTGATTCGTTGACCATCATTTTTCTTGGTGTTCTCAGCATCGTTTGCATACCAACTTTTTACCATAGCTATATTTATTTTCAAAACAATCTTGATTTACCTAATCAGCGTGGGATTTATTTCGCAGCGATAGTCGTATTACTAACAACGCTCAGTGCAGCATACCTGTCCAATCATATTGCAATTACATGGATATTTGTGGAGTTAACAACACTAAGTGCTTCAGCATTAATATATCACAGAAGGAATCGAAGAACGCTGGAAGGTACCTGGAAGTATTTATTTGTCTGCTCAATCAGTATTACTTTAGTTTTTATTGGAATTTTATTCCTATCCATTGCGGTACAACAGTCAGGAGGAACCGATTTATTCTATAAAGAATTATTTAATAAAGCGAAAGGGATGAATGTATTTTGGTTGAAGTTATCCTTTCTCTTCATATTTACCGGTTTTACCGCCAAAGCCGGACTTGTTCCCATGTTTAATGCAGGAATTGATGCGAAAGATAAATCGCCCTCTCCCGCCGGTGCATTATTTGGATCTGTATTAATGAATGTAGGATTTATAGGCATCTTCCGTTTCTATCAGATTATTGGTCCAACCACTATCTATTTATGGGCAAATAAAATTATGTTGATAACAGGATTGCTATCCGTTTTTATCGCTACAGTATATCTTCTGCGCGTAAAAAATTTCAAGCGAATGTTAGGTTATTCAAGCGTCGAGCACATGGGATTAGTGATGCTGGGATTGGCAGCAGGTGGAATCGGGCGTTATGCCGCTATTCTGCATCTGATTCTTCACTCTTTTGCAAAACCCACTATGTTTTTTCAAATCGGTCAAGTATATAGAATTTACAAAAGCAAAAGCATTTATGATGTTGGTGATTACTTCAAATACAACTTCAGTGGTGCGATGGTTCTGTTATTTGGATTTTTTGTCATCACCGCTATGCCCCCCTCCGGAATGTTCGTAAGTGAATTCTTAATATTCCGATCTTTGTTTGAATCAGGTAATCTGATCATTCTTGTCATTATTTTTCTATTAACTACGATAATTATCTGGTCTCTTGGGAAAAATATTTTCAAAATGATATTTATCAAACCAGTGAAAATACCTGATGAGAATATTACTCCGATAAAGCCGATTGAATCGCTTAGTCAATATATATTGTTGGCATTAGTCATTTACCTCGGACTCAATCCACCGGATGAACTTGTAAACCTGATTAATAACGCTATTTCTGCATTGCCTTCATAAAGATGACTATATCGATAAAAAACAATCAAACAATTCCGATTCAAAGCATACCTGTTTTGAAATACGAGGATTTTTTATCAGTTAATCTTTCCCTTCTTCAAGATGCCTCGAGCCATTGTGTAAATTATTACGGGCTATTTGAAGCGGGGATTATCAAACTTATTTGTTGTATAGCAAATGATTCAGATCATACGGTTCTAATTTCATCATCAGAAATAATTGGGGGAGAAAACATCTACCCTTCTTTCACCGCACAACATTTTTCTTTTCATATATTTGAACGGGAACTGCATGAGAATTTCGGAATTAGATATAATGATCATCCATGGCTGAAACCTGTCCGCTATCCGTACGATCATGCTAATCAGGAATCTTTAATATCAAACTATCCCTTTTATCAGATTCACAGTGAAGAATTGCATGAAGTTGGAGTCGGTCCAATTCATGCGGGAATCATAGAACCGGGACATTTTCGTTTTATATGTAGTGGTGAACAAATAATTCATTTGGAAATTCAACTTGGATATCAACATCGTGGAATAGAACAACTCTTCATACATAAGAAAAAACTATTACAAAGAATTTCATTGGCAGAATCTATTGCCGGAGATTCAGTGGCAGGTCATACTACTGCTTTTATTAATCTTTGGGAAAGTTTATGCAATTATCATCCATCAGAAGAACTTCAGTTTTCACGCACACTTGCCATGGAGTTGGAGCGAATTGCAATCCATACCGGCGACTTAAGTGGAATTTGTACTGACATAGCATATCAGTTAGGGAGTGCTGTTTTCGGAAGACTAAGAACACCCATAATTAATTTTTTTCAATCATGGTGCGGTAACAGATTAGCCAAAGGATTATTAAGAGTTGTAAAGAACAATTATTATTTCAATGAAAAACTTGGACTTGAATTAGAAAATATTTTAGATTCTTTTGAATCTGATTATATTGAAATGTGGAATAAATTTCACGAACTTCCCAGCATATTGGCAAGGTTGGAAAAAACAGGTGTGCTCACTACTGAAGCAGCAGCATCGATCGGCGTTGTGGGGATGATTGCAAAAGCATCAGGGATTAAAAGAGATATCAGAAATTCACATCCGCATGATTACTATACTCAATTAAAACATGAACCGGTCATTAAGCATCATGGGGATGTTTATTCCAGAACACAAATCCGAAATGAGGAGATCAGGCAATCAATTAGTTATATAAGAAATATGATTCAAACAATACCCATACGGAATAATGCAGAAGAATCGATTGGACCCTTACAGAAAAATTCATTTACACTCTCTCTGGCCGAAGGATGGAGAGGCGAAATTTGTCATTGTGCAGTCACCGATGACAATGGAGAATTAATTCACTATAAAATAAAAGACCCTTCGATGCACAATTGGTTGGGACTTGCATTGGCCGTCAGAAATAATGAAATTTCAGATTTTCCAATTTGCAACAAAAGTTTCAATTTAAGTTATTGCGGACACGATTTATAATTCTTAATACGATATGCTCGATAATATAAAAATATTAATACATCAGGGAAAACAATATATTCCGGATATTACGAAAGTAGAAGTGCCGGGTATCTTTAAAGGCAGACCGGAAATCAGTGCTGAAAAAGTTGATATCGTTGCTTTGATCGATCTATGTCCAACTAATGCGATTACAGCTGACCCTGTACGTCTTGATATAGGGAAATGTACTTTTTGCGGAGAATGTGCGCTTTCATTTCCAGGTAAAATAAAATTCACCAAAGACTATAAATTAGCAACAAATCAGCGATCTTCTCTTATCATTTCTGAAGGAGAAAACACAAACATCAACGTTGATCCTGATCAAATCAGGAAAGAAATTTCAAAATATTTCAGTGGATCATTAAAGTTACGTCAGATATCTGCCGGAGGAGATAACAGCAATGAATTAGAATTAAATGCATGTGGAAATGTAAATTTTGATATGGGACGGTTCGGAATTGAGTTTGTGGCTTCACCGCGTCATGCTGACGGAATCGTAATTACAGGTCCAATTTCAGAAAACATGGCAGAAGCTTTACAAATTTGTTACGAAGCAATACCTCAGCCAAAAATTATTATTCTCGCGGGCACAGATGCAATAAGTTCGGGAATTTTTTCAGAGAGTCGGGCACTGAATCGTAACTTCATAAATCAACATACTATCGATCTTTTTGTACCCGGTAACCCGGTACATCCCCTTACGTTTATCAACGGAGTTCTTGAATTAATTCGAAAAAGATAATTGCTTAAGTTTTACCCAAAAACTGCCGAATAAATTATTAATTATTTTTCCCAATATTCAGTTCATTAAATACAAACGCTCTCATTTCGTCCAGAATCCTGAAACAAGAATTCAATTTCTCATCGCCTGTACAATAGCTTGCGACATTGTGTTCGGATGGTTCACAACGACAACTCAAAGAACTTATATCAAATTTGTTAAAGTTGGAATTCTGCTTGGCACAAGTGTTCATCAAATCATTAATATTTTTTATATCCGCGTTCTGAACCCCTTTGCTTTCCAAATAGAAGCGAAGAATTTTTTCGATAGTCCCTTTTGTCGTGCTGCAAATTGAGATTTCAACCAAATCTTCTTTCGGTCTGTAAAGCTGATCGCTGATTGCCTGATACGATCCGTTAATACTGTTCAACAGTTGTAGATTTAGAGTTTCCATTTTATATATTTTATAAAGCCGTCAATACTTTCAATGAATCCCATTTATCTTTCACATATTCTTCTGCTTTGTGTAAAAGCTCATCTGCTAATTCCGGATTTTGTTTTACCAATACAGAATATCTTCCTTCTTTGTACATATAATCTTTTAATGCCATTGTGGGTTCTTTTGAATCCAATACAAAACGTTTTCCCGGTGGATTTAGCGGATTATATCTGAATAGTGGCCAGTAACCGGATTTAACCGCACTGTTTTGTTGATCAGCACCATGTCCGAGATCAAATCCATGTGCAATACAATGACTGTATGCGATAATTAGAGATGTGCCGGGGTATGCTTCAGCTTCTTTAATTGCACGAAGTGTTTGTGTGTCGTTCGCGCCGAGTGCTACCTGTGCAACATAAACATTTCCACCTGTGATGGCAATTTGTCCGAGATTTTTCTTTGCAGATTTTTTTCCTGAAGAGGAAAACTTTGCAATGGCTCCAATCGGAGTTGACTTGGAAGTTTGTCCACCGGTATTAGAATAAACTTCCGTATCGAGCACCAATATATTTAGTTTTTCACCGGTGGATAAAACATGATCAAGGCCACCATAACCGATGTCGTACGCCCAACCATCACCGCCAATTATCCAAACAGATTTTTTTAATAAATTTTCTGAAAGTATCATTAATCTTTTTGCATCGTTCGTATTTAATTCTTTTAACTTATGAATTAAATCGTTCATATATTCATGTTGCAATTTAATTCCATGCTCATTTGATTCATCATTCGTGAGAAGATTATTTACCAGCGTATTGCCAATCTCACTTTCCAATTTCTTCAGAAGCGAAACCGCCGAATTTCGTCGTTGATCCTGAGCTAATTTAATTCCCAAACCAAATTCCGCATTATCCTCGAATAATGAATTTGCCCATGCCGGTCCAAATCCATCTTTGTTGGTTGTCCAAGGTGTTGTTGGAAGATTCGCCCCATATATAGATGAACAACCTGTTGCGTTCGCCACCACCATACGATCGCCAAACATTTGAGTGAGAATTTTTAAATAGGGCGTTTCACCACAACCTGAACAGGCACTAGAGAATTCAAAAAGAGGTTGTAGAAATTGTGTTCCTTTCACACTCGTCATATTTACCCTTTCGCGATCCAGTTCCGGAAGATTAAAAAAGAAATCCCAGTTCAACTTTTCATGTTCCATAAGCGATAATCGATCGTGCATATTAATCGCTTTATTGCCAGGATGTTCTTTACTTTCGACCGGACAATATTCAACACATAAATTACAGCCCGTGCAATCTTCAACAGCAACTTGTAAAGAATAGACTTCCTTTTCCTTATCAAAATCTTTCCCGATCGGTGCAACATGTTTAAATCCTTCCGGAGATTGATTTAATAAATCCTTATTATATATTTTTGCCCGTATGGCAGCGTGGGGGCAAATAATCACACATTTATTACATTGAGTACAAAGTTCTTCATCCCAAACAGGAACCACCTGTGCAATATTTCTTTTTTCCCATTTTGTGGTTGAAGTAGGATATGTTCCATCCACCGGAAAAGCGCTTACGGGAAGATCATCTCCTTCACCGGAAATAATTTTTTGAAGAACATTTCTTGTAAAATCAGAAGCTTCCTGATTAATTGTAAGTCCGAAATCCAATGTGCCTGTAGCTTGCTGTGGATAGTTTACTCTTTTCAGATTTTCAAGTGCCTTATCGATTGCTGCAAAATTCTTCTGAATGACGGATTCCCCTTTCGAACTATATGTTTTAGCAAGCGCATATTTTATTTTATTGATGGCTTCCTGTTTGTCAATAATCTGTGAGATCGCAAAGAAACAAGTTTGCAGGATGGTATTTATTCTTGAACCGAGTCCGGCTTCCCTCGCCACACGGGTTGCATCAATCACATAAAAATTTATCTTTTTATCAATAATCTGATATTGCATTTTAACAGGTAATTTATCCCACACGTCTTTTTCATCAAAGGGAGAATTCAACAGAAACGAACTGCCGACAGCGGCGTTCTTTAACATATCAAATTTATGAACAAAATTATATTGATGGCAGGCAACAAAATTTGCTGAATTAATTAAATAAGTAGAATAAATAGGATTCTCGCCAAACCGAAGATGTGATACAGTGGACGAACCTGATTTTTTCGAGTCATATACAAAATATCCCTGCACAAAGAAAGCGGTTGATTCGCCAATAATTTTAATGGAATTTTTATTTGCGCTCACAGTTCCGTCAGCACCTAAACCGAAAAATAATCCATGAAATTTATGCAGACTATCGAGAGAGAAAGATTTATCATATTCCAGACTTGTATGTGTTACATCATCGAGGATTCCAATGGTGAAATGATTTTTGGGGTGATCATTTTTCATTTCTTCGAATATGGATTTTACCATAGCCGGAGTAAATTCCTTTGATGACAATCCATATCGTCCACCCGTGACTTTAGGCATTTTTTGAAAATGGGGTTTATCGGATGCACCATCTTCCACGAGCGCAGTAATGACATCCTGATAAAGAGGTTCGCCGATTGCTCCCGGCTCTTTGGTACGATCAAGTATCGTAATGGATTTCACAGTAGATGGAATTGAATCCATAAAATGCTTTACAGAAAAAGGTCTGAATAAATGAACATTAAGATATCCTACTTTTTCACCATGTTCATTTAAATATTCAGTCGTTTCATGAACAGCGCCGACACCGGAGCCCATCAATATAATTATTTTATCAGCTTCCGGGTGACCGGTATATTGAAATAATGAATATTTTCTCCCGGTTAGTTCTTCAAATTTTTTCATCTCCGTGTTTACAATTTCCGGAGTATTAATATAAAATGTATTACAAGCTTCTCTATTTTGAAAATAAACATCGGGATTCTGAGCGGTACCTTTTAGTGATGGATGCGAGGGTGAAAGACTTCTCCTACGGTGTGCGTCCACAAAACTTTCTTCGATCATTAATTTAATAACATCATCAGAAATAACAGAGATTTTTGACAATTCATGAGAAGTTCTGAAACCATCGAATGCATGAATAAACGGAATTCGTGATTTTAATGTGGAAGCATGAGAAATTAATGCAAGATCCATTGCCTCCTGCACATTACTTCCAAAAAGCATAGCAAATCCGGTAGATCTGACAGACATTACATCTGAATGATCTCCGAAAATTGAAAGCGCGTGAGTTGCGATAGTTCTTGCGGCAACATGCAGAACAAAAGGAGTCAATTCGCCTGCAATTTTAAACATGTCAGGAATCATCAGCAATAATCCCTGAGAAGAGGTGAAAGTTGTAGAAAGTGCACCACCAACCAGTGAACCGTGAACAGCGCCTGCAGCGCCACCTTCACTTTGCATTTCCTGAATTCTGGGAACTTCTCCCCAAATATTAAGTTCCCCCTTCGAAGCCCACTCATCGCAATGCTCACCCATCGTTGAAGAAGGAGTGATCGGGTATATTGCACAAACCTCATTTGTCTTATAAGCGATATACGCTACCGCTTCATTACCATCCAATACTTTCACGGACTTTCCCATTATAAATTTTAGTCAAATTTAAAATTTTGAAGAGATAAAATCTATGAGCAAAGTCATAAAAACATAGAGTTATGTCATCGGATGAGGTGATAAGAAACTTGTAACAACATTCCGAATGAAGATAAACAAAGAGAAAATCCCATTACTCCAATTTTTTCAATATATTGATTATTTCATGATTTACTTTGTTAGTACCCACCGTAATTCGCAAAGATTTCTCCTGATGAAAGGAACGTAAATCGCAGATTTGGATATGATTCTCAAGCAACGTATTATATACTCTCAATTTTTCATCTTCAGAATCAAACCATAAATATATAAAATTCGCATAAGATTTACAAGTATGATAACCAAGTTTTATTAATGATTTGAAGAGGTAATCACGCTGTTCCGAATTTCTGGCAGCGCAAGAAGAAACAAATTCCTTATCTTCCAGAGCTTTGATGGCAGTATCTGCAGCCAAATAATTAAGCGAATGCGGAATTTGTCGTGATATCATTTTGGAAGCTAGCTCATGATGCATAATTCCATATCCGATTCTAAGACCTGCCAATCCATAAATTTTGGAAAATGAGCGTAAAATAATTAAATTTGAAAATCTTTTCTGAATTTGAATTGTATTGGGAAAGTCAGCATCTGCTGCATATTCGGCGTAAGCTTCATCCAACACAACTAAAATATTTTTTGAGATTGCATTCATAAATTTAATAATCTCCTTTTTATGAATGATTGTGCCGGTAGGATTATTTGGATTTGCAATAAAAATAAGCCCGGTTTTTTTATTGATAAATGGCAATAAATTATCAGGAAGACAACGTAATGCTGATAGAGGAGCAAACTTGCATTTCCGCCCGTGAAAGGAAGAAAGCAGACCATAAGCAACAAAAGATTTATCGAATGTAATAATTTCCTGATCACTACCAACAAATGTCTGAATCAAACCATCGATCAGACTAACTGAACCGGCTCCCAACACAATATTGTCAATTTTTACGGAGAATTTTTCAGCCAGTTTTTCTTTCAATAAAACCGGATTCATTTCCGGATACGAGAAAGCACCGGCATGTTTGATTTTTATTGCGGCTGAAACTTTTTTCGAACAGCCATAACAATTTTCGTTAGAAGATAGTCTTATCATCTTAACAGCTCATGAAGGATTAACTTCCAAAACGGATTTACTAATATTATATAAAACTTCCTTTCGGTACCATGCAGAAGCGCGAAGATCTGATATCGGAGAAGCATAAACTACAACATTTTCAGCAAATTCATCTTTTATTGATTCTGAAATATTCTTCAATGTTTTATCAATTAAAAAATTGCATGCACTTTCAGTAAATCTTATCGTTGGTGATGCCGCACCAATCGCCAATCCCGCTTTAATAATTTTTGACTTTTTATCTGACTGGATATGAAATGCGAGTGACACAACCGAACATTCCATAGATTGGCGTGTTCCGACTTTGATAAATCCGGAATGAACAGAAACAGAGGTTGGTTTATTTTGAGGGATAAATATTCTATATAAAACTTCATCTCTGTTTAATAAAGTTTTTCTTGGGCCAAGAAAAAAATCCTGAATAGAAATCATCCTTGTTCTACCATCAACCCTAAGTATTTCGCAGGAAGCGTTTAATGAAACCAAGGCGCAAGAAACATCTCCTGATGGAGAAGCGGTGCATATATTACCTCCAATTGTAGCTACATTTCGAACCTGAGTTGAAGCAAGACTTGAAGCAGACTGATGGAGCACGGGGAATTCCCTGTTTATTATTTGATTTGAAACCAATTGTTGAATTGTAGTCATTGCACCAATCCATAAACCCCTTATCCCCGTTTTTATTCCTGTAAATTGGGAATCTTTCACTTGTGCCAGATTAATAATTTTTAATTCAGGTTCAGTCTTTTTTCTAAGTTCATTGAGCAAATCGGTATAACCAGCACCAAAACGAAAATTATCTTTTCCACATTTTTTAATGACTATAAACAGTTCTTTAATTGTTGCAGGCGAAATAATTTCAAAATCTGTCATTCTCTTCAATGTATTATATAGAAATATTTTCTCTTAGAGCAATCATGACACGTTCAGGAGTAAGTGGCAATTCAACAAACTCCAGATTCAACGCATCACATACAGCGTTGGCAATGGCAGCAGCTGTTGGTATGAGAGGAGCTTCACCCACACCCTTCGCCCCATAAGGTCCACGTTTATCATTCGTTTCAACAGGGAAAAAGTGAATATCCGGAATATCTGAAGCCGTCAGAATTTTATAATTATGAAAATCAGGATTTAATAATCTCCCTTTTTCAAATAATAATTCTTCAGAAATAGCATATCCCACTCCCTGCAGAATTCCTCCCTCAATCTGACCGGCGAGTAAAAGCGGATTAAGTACTTTGCCTACATCCTGAGCTACATATACATCTATTACCTTGATGTTGCCGGTATAAGTATCCACCTCAACTTTGATCGCCTGAGCGGCGAATGCATACGAACCCGAAACATTTCCCTTAAATTCTTTGTCCTGAAAGTGGCTGTCGGGTTCATAAAAATAAGAAGCGATTGCCAATTCACCTGGTGGTGAAAAATGCATTTCTCTTACTACTTTATCCAAATCAATAGATTTTCCTTCTTTTATAGAATTAATCTTTCCTTTTTTATATTGAAGATCCGAAAAATCTGTATTCAATATAAAGGCAGCTTTTTTATTTAGTTTCTCTTTCAGAATAGCAATAGCACCTAACAATGAATTACCCGCAACAAAACTTGTCCGCGAAGCATGAACCCCCACATCCCATGGTTTTACATCAGTATCTGAATTAATAACTTTTATCCTGGATAATTCGATTCCAAGTTCTTCTGCCGCAATCATCGCTAGAACAGTTTCTGATCCTTGTCCAATTTCGCTGGAACCTGTAATGATTATACAGAATCCATAAGGATCAATTTTAATAGTAGTTCCGCATCCATCAGAACGATATATTTTTGCTCCTCCACCAACATGCAACATCGAAGCAAAGCCAATTCCGTGACGATAGCGTCCTTTCTTATTTAATGATTGAATTTTTTTATATTCACTTTTAGAGATAACAGTTTCCAGACATTCTCTATGTCCACACGTATCATAATGAAGGCCTTGTCCCGTAATTTCACCCTTTTGATTTGCATTTTTTACACGAATATCAGCTTTATCTATTCCAAGTTTATCCGCCATTAAATCAATCATCCGCTCCAGTGCAAATGTTGCTTGCGGATTACCATAACCCCTAAAGGAGCCCGCAAAAACATTATTCGTATATACGGCTTTAGAATCAAAACTACATGCACCAACTTTATATAATGAAGAAAAAGCCTGCATCATAACAAAAGGTGTAGTGGCACCCCATGATGTATAAGCTCCATTATCCTTCATAATATTTATTTCACGAAATGTGAAATTTCCACTTTTGTCGGCACCTGTTGTAATATCAATAATCATAGGTTGGCGAGTGGGAGAAGCAATAAATTCCTCTTCTCTTGAATATAATATTTGAACGGGCCTTCCTGTCTTTATTGAGAGCAGGGCACATATTGGTTCAAAGGGATACATATCCAATTTGCTTCCAAAACCACCACCGATAACGGGTTGTATAATGCGAATATCTGATGGATTCATTTTCAAGGCATGGGCAATATCCCGCTGATATAAGAAAGGGACCTGAGTTGAACTATATAACAGAAGTTTTTTATCAGTTTTGTTGAAATGAGCGGTAATATTACTTGTTCCGAGGCAGGTATGCGTAACACGCGGAAGATTAAATCGTCTGGAAATAATCACTTTACTTATATTCTTCTGAGCGGTAAGATCTCCATGTTCATAATGAAATACTTCCGCTAAATTTTTATTATTATATTTATTTTCCGCGTACTTATTAATTAGGGGCGCATTGTCTTTTAAAGCTTCATAAGGATCGTAGATTCCTTGTCTCACTTTGTATCTGACTTTAATCAAAGTCAATGCATGACGTGCAATCTCAATTGATTCAGCAGCTACTGCAGCAATTTCATCCCGAATGCAATTTACTTCGCCTTTTTTCAAAATGGGGTGATCGCGTTTATAACTAATATTATTGACATCCACATCATCAGCTGTAATAACAGAAACTACACCGGGAAATTTTGAAGCTGCAGAAATATCGATTGATTCAATCAGAGCCGATGGGTATGCAGTCCGTAATATGGCACCATATAACATATTTGGAAGAATAATATCGTTACCATAAACCGCAGTTCCTGTAACACGCATTCGAGCATCAATCTTTGGAAAAGGTTTACCAATAAATTCTAAATCCTCATTCATAACCCCTCTATTATTATTCGTTAATCAGCGCTTTTTCAGCAGCATCAATAATTTTCACATAACCGGTGCAGCGACACAAATTTCCCTCCAGCCATTTTTTAATATCTTTTCTATTTGGCGTCAATACTGCATTTATCTTTTTGCTATTGTTTAAT
The DNA here is from genome assembly GCA_023251595.1 of Bacteroidota bacterium. Taxonomy (GTDB): domain Bacteria; phylum Bacteroidota; class Bacteroidia; order AKYH767-A; family JABDAW01; genus JAHEYM01. Next base: position 4,279 of record JAHEYM010000015.1, on the reverse strand, counting down.
TTTTTGTAATGATATTTCAATCCTTTAATCGCGAGTGCGACACCGGAAGTACAAAAACCGCACTGAGATGCACCATTCTGTACTATTGCTTCCTGTACTTCATCAAGAGAGCCATCAGATTTTGTTAAACCTTCAATGGTAGTAATATTTTTACCATTCGCATTTATTGCCGGAAAAAGACATGAATTTACGGGAACATCATTCAACAATACCGTACAAGAGCCGCATTCTCCTTCGCGGCATGCACCTTTTGTACCCTTCAAACTAAATACGTCTCGGATAAGATCAAGCAGAATCGTAGAAGATTTAATTTCCGCTTCAACTTTCTGCCCATTCAGGGAAAAAGAAATTCTTACGAGTTGTTTTTCCTTCCGGTTCCTATTTCCTTTCATCATGTATTAATCATTTGGTCAATGAATTTGATTCCGCGATTAAAAACATCAAGTGTTTTCTCACGATAATAACCCTCGACAGTATTTTCAATAGCTGTTTTTATTTTTTGAAAAGCAAGTGGAAATTTTTTCATCCGCGTTGCTCTTCCCAAAAGAAATATATTATATAGAACTGATTGGATTTCCGTTGGAAAACGATTGATGTAGACCACTTCTTTTATCTGACCCTCCAGATAATTGACAAAATTATCAATATCAGGATAAGTTGTCATTTGGGCATTTACAGAATAAGGCAGAATTTTATTATTACCAAAAATCACATTGCTCTGTTTATGAAGAAGAGGTAAACAACGAATTGTTTCAAGCGGCTCAAGTCCGAAGAGCCAGTCGACAGATGCCTTTCCAACAAAACCGGAAACGTTTTCACGCAAACCAATTCCTGAAGTAACGACTCCACCGCGTTGCGACAATCCGTGAATTTCACTTACACTTACAGATATATCAGAAAGCATAGCAGCTTCGACAATAATATTGCTGAGATAAACGATTCCTTGTCCACCAACTCCTGCAATAAGAATTTTCATGCTTATTCCTTTTATTAAATAATTTCACTTGACATTTCTTCCCATTTAATTGCATTATTCGGACAAACATCAATACACAATCCGCATAGGTTACAGCGGCTCATATCAATTTGCACTTTATCGTTCACTTTAATCATAGCTGGGCAACCAAAATTGTCGATACAATGATTGCATTTTTTACAAGCCTGAAATAGATTATATATATTTATATCTTCCGGCGTATCAACAGGCAAATCCAATTTCCATGGAATAGGTGGGGCGGGTTCACTCGAATTTAAGCGAGACAGAGCAGGTTCTCCTTCATATTCATATTGATAACCTTCCAGCAATTGACGGATTTCAATTGCTGCTTTTTTACCGGATGCAATTGCACCAATTACGCTTTTATGATTTCCGGTTTTCACATCACCGGCAGTAAAGACATTGTCAAATTTTGCTAATTGCATTTCGGAAAATGCACTCGTATCGATGGTTTGACCAATAGCTGTGATTATATAATTAAAATCTAAATTCTTTATAAACTCTTTGGATGAATACGCATGAAGCCGAACCATGACGCTGTCATCAGGCTGCATTTGACAACCATCAGCATAACTATCATACATGAAAATTACACCTTCATCAACGGCATGTTGAATTTCTTCAGAGAAAGCCGGAGCCTTAGAGAAAGTTTCAAGACAGGAAACAATAACTATATTATCAGCATTCATTTTTTTTGCACATCGGGCTGAATCGATAGCTGCATTCCCACCACCAATTACCAGAATTCTTGTGCCGGCAATAAGTGAAGATTTCTTTGAATGATACTTCCTCAAAAAAGAGATAGCGTCAATATATTTGTCTGAAGAAACATTATTAATTATTATTTCCAATTCCTTTGATTTACCGGTACCGATCGCAAGGATAACTGAATCAAATTCATCTGCCAGTTTATCAAGAAAAATATCTCTGCCTAATAGAACATCGAATTCAAACTGAACACCCATTTCCTGCAACTGCATTGCTTCAAACTGAAACCCGGTTTTATCCATGCGAAAATCCGGGATGGCATAAGTAATAATTCCTCCCGCCAAATTTTCTTTTTCAAATATTGTAACATTATAACCTGTCTGAATCAGATCATAAGCAGCACTAAGCCCGGCGGGACCGGCACCGACAATTGCAACACTTTTATTCTTTTTAGAAACCTGTTGTGCTCTTTTAATCGGAGAATTAAAATCCAGAAATAAATCATCCATGGAAGAGACGAATTTCTTAAGTTTACGGATGGGAACCACTTCGGAATTATTCGGAGGTATTTCGCAAGGTCGGTGGCATATATCGCCACAAGTTCGTGCAAACAACATTTTATCCCGAACAATTTCGATGGCAGATTTATAATCTCCTTCAAGGATAGAATTAAAAAAACCGTGATTACATATATTAGCAGGACAACTTTGACTTTCACCCGGGACAGAAATTTCCGCTACTAATTTCGCCTTCGCTCTTGATATATTATTTTTCGGGGAATAGCAGCGAGAACAGTATATAGAAATATCTGCATGATTCGTACATGTATTGCATAATTTTTCATCCACTATAATTTTTCCTTTGAGAGATTTTTTTCCATCAAACTCAGGTAGAAAAATACAAGGTGCTTTTGCAACTACGACAGAGACACCATCATGCAGCATTGCTGTATTAATTTTTTCAAGACTGTCTTGCAAATCAAATGGATTAATGGATTCTACACATTCAACACCGAGACCACTTAATAAGGACAGCAATTCAATTTCATGATATTTTGTGTGATGAGAAGCGCCGGGATGATCCTGATGTCCTGTCATTCCAATCGTGCGATTATCAAATATCACAACCATTACATTGGCTTTTGTATATATTGCATTAACAAGAGAAGAAATCCCCGAATGAAAAAATGTACCATCACCAACAAGTGCAATTATTTTACGGTTCGACTTACCGGAATGAAATGCTTCATAAAGACCTTGTGCCATTGAAATACTCATTCCCATGTGATTTATTGTATCGATCATTTTAAGCGGCGGAAGAGCGCCAAGACCAAAACAACCTATGTCACCACACATAATCAATTCAGGCTGATCTCTTGGAATAGCCAGTTTTAGAGCATAAAAGGTCGCACGATGAGGGCATCCAGCACAAAGAGCGGGAGGACGCGCGGGCAAATTTCCTATGAAAGATTCAAAATTCGTTAAAGGAATATTTTCTGAATCCACGAAAGATATCGCGAGAAAATCTTCCAGAACCTTTGAGATCAAATCGAGGGAAAATTCTCCTGTTGGCAGTAATTCTGAAAATCCTTTTCCTGAAATTTCAATACTAATATTATTTTTTTGAGCAATGATTCTAACATTATTTTCTATGAATGGATCTAATTCCTCGAGAATAAGAATTTTTGAAAAGCCTTTTTTCAGAAAAGTTAATACTTCTTTTTCAGGAAACGGATGAATCAAACCCAGATCCAATACTTGCACAAATTCTGAAGCATTATTCTTATATAAAATCTCAGTCAGATACGATTTTGCGACACCACTACTAATAATACCAGAATTAGTCTGGTTACCGCTCAAAATTAATTTGCTTTCTTCCGCAAGAAATTCGAGCACTGAATCCGATTTCAGCTTATTGAGCAGGCGTCCATGAGCTGCAGCTGTCTTCGCCGGAATATTAATATGCTCAGCTTTCCTTTCAAAACCCGGAACATTATGACCGGTATAAATATTACCATAGGTCACGATACCACGAGTATGTGAAACACGTGTTGTCGTGCGAACGATAACAGGCAATTTCAATTTTTCAGAAAGATCGAATGCCTGTTTCACCATTGAAAATGCCTCTGCAGGTGTGGAAGGATTAAAAACCGGCACTGATGCCATTGGACCCCAATGCCGCGAATCCTGCTCATTGGAACTGGAATGACAACCAGGGTCATCACAAACAATAATCACCAAAGGAGCACCTATTGTCTGATAAGTGATTGTCATCAATGGATCGCTCGCGACATTCATTCCCACATTTTTCATCACGCACATTGCGCTGCAGTTACCGATAGAAAAAGCAATAGCTTTTTCCATTGCAATTTTTTCATTAATGCTATATTCAAAGTAAACAGGGTTCTTCGTAAGGGAAGGATATTTTTCTTGATTTGCAATTTGATTTTGAAAATTATCTATATGATTAAATATTTCGGAAATTTCCGTGGAAGGGGTGCCCGGATATGAAAACACACCGGACACTCCGGCTTCCAAAGCTGCCCGTGCGATCGCTTCATTCCCCATCACACAT
>JAHEYM010000259.1 GCA_023251595.1 Bacteroidota bacterium | reverse complement strand
AGAATTCTTGGAATAAGAATTTTAAAAATTGATGGTGTAATTGGTTGGAATTTGCTACAGCAACTCGATGTAACTGTTAATAATAAAACCGATTCAATTATTTTAGCATCTGCAGAAATGCCGACTAGTCGGGGAAATAATTTCTTTTGGTTCGAACAACCGCTTATTAAATGCAGTGACACAGCGGGAGTCGCCTCGCTTTTTTTTATTGACACCGGTGCTGATCATGCAGGTGTTTATGAACCGTTCCTGTCGAAAGTGGATACAATAAAAGCAAAAAAGAAAACCATGAAAATAGGTTCTGCCGGAGGTTTCAAAAAAATAAGGTCATTCACATTTCCGGTGGTAAAATTAAACGTTGGAGGTGAACTTCTGATCATGAAAAATGTTTCTCAAAATCCTACCCTTGCAAAAAACTTATTTCCCTGCGATGGAGTTTTGGGAATAAACGAATTTAAAAACAGAATAATAAATTTCAATATGCGAAAAGGAGTTTTTACAATAAGCCATTAAAAAGATCATTCTGTCAAGGTCATTAAATCTTTCGCATGCTTATGTTTAGACACCGCATTCCTCAAAGCATCGATTGGAATAACATCACTCATTTTCAACCAATAAGAAACTGCTGAAAGAACGGCACCTTTTTTACCGGCTGCTTTTCTAAATTCTGATGTAAATAACTTATTATGAATTGGCATCTGCAAAGTATGGTCTGCAATTACCAAGGAATCCTCACCAATATTTTTTGAAATCTTTCTCAATCCATCTTCTGAAACCACAATCACCACATCGGGTTTATCAATTCCGGTGAAAAGAATTTCTTTATCGGATAGAATTACTTCAGAAACGGAGAATCCTGTACCCACCGTAATCGGATATTCACCTTTTTTCGTGGCGTACAGACCAGACGCAACGCCGGCTTGGGTTAGTAAGTCCGCAGCCAATTGTACACCCTCGCCCGCGGAGCCCGCAATCAATACCGACATTTTTCCTTTCAAATTAGATTTGTATTTTTTCTCTATATATTTTATAGATTTAAAAAGAGATGATTTATTTTCCGGCGTGACACTAAATACAGATTTGTCATTTTCAAGTGTTAATTCCTGCGCCGATATTTTAGTTAACTCACGAATATCATCAATTCCATAAGGGATACACATTCCAACAATTTCAACCAAAGAAAAACCTTTGTGAGCAAATGCTTCTGCCAGTGCCTCGGAATAATCTCCTCTCCCGATAATTCTTCTCACAAACGAAGCTCCGGCAACATGAGCGAGCAGACATATATCAAAAGGCGGAATTGAACTTAATTCAGGCAAAATAGTTTCTTTAAATTCTTCCTGAGAAAGTCCGCTGATTTGTCCACCAGTCATTCCATAAACCATATTATTCTGGACAATTAATGTCATATTTACATTTTGTCTTGCCACTTCCAACAAATTTTGCAATCCGATGGTTGCGCCTCCGTCTCCCTGAACCGCAATTACTTTTTTCGTTTTATTATTCAATCCCAATGTAACTCCCATCGCAAGTGCGGCAGCTCTTCCATGCAAACCATGAATTGTATGACAGGAAAGCAATGGATCGACCAATCCACAACAACCAATATCGCTTACGAGAATAATATCGTTCGGTGCTATATTCAATTTACCCAGTGCTTTCACCATATTATTTGTTGCAACCGTATGACCACAACCGGGACAATACGGAATTTTCGTTTCAGTTCTTAATTCCTGTACCATTTTTTGAGTAAATTAATTTGATGAAACTTCGGCAATAATATCTTCGGGTGAAATCATCTCACCTATTTTATTAATTCCATATATGTTGGATTGAGATTGAATTCCGAATAAGATTTCTCTCAGTAATCCCGATAAATTTTCTTCCACAATAAAAACCTTCTCATAATATTCTAGAATGGATAAAATATTCTCAGGAACCGGTAAAATTGTTTTTAAAATAAGTGTAGAAACCAAAACATTCCTGGTTTTCAATACCTTCGCTGCCTCGAGAACGGCATCGCTGGAAATATCATAAGACACTAATAATATTCTGGCTTCATCAATTTCATTCAACGAATAAAAATTAAATTCTTTCATTCCTTCTTCGATCTTGACTTTCAGTCGTTTAGTATTATCCAATGCTTCTTTTGTAGCTTTTTGAATAAAACCATTTACATCGTGGGTCGAGGAATTAATTCGCACCTGATGTTGATTGTTCCCGAGTGGAAGAAATGGAGGAACCATTGTATCTTCATCTGCCAAATAAGGTTTATAAGGTTTTCCATTTTCAAAATATTTTAAGGAAACCTTTTCTTTTTCTTCGAATTCATTCAGATCAAAACTTCTGTTGGTCATAATCATTTCTTTCGATGTCAGGAGAATAACAGGTGTTCTCATCTGTATAGCAGCTTTCACCGCCTGATGTGTTAACTCCTGACAGTCTTTAAAATCGGCAGGACAAAAGACCGGAATCGGGTAACCCCCCGAAATACAACCTCTTAAAAGCAATAAATCGCCTTGTGCACCGGCAGTCGCAGAACCGGTACTTGGACCTAAACGTTGAGCCAGAATAATGACCATTGGCAATTCCATCAGATAAGCCATATTCAAGGTCTCCAACATAAGCGCGAAGCCGGGGAATGAAGTAGCAGTAACTCCGACCTTCCCCACAGAAGAAAATCCGCAAAGCCATTGCAGGGCCGTAATTTCGTCGGGTGCGGGTAAAAACACCGGAAATCTTTTCCCGGCGTACGCATATAATAAATTTGCCGGAGTTATAGGGTAGCCGGTGAAGACCTCAGCCCCTGCTGCTACCGCAGATTCAATGATAATACGGGAACCATCCAAAAGGGTGATTCTATCTTCAAGTTTTGATTCCATTTTTGAAGGATGATGATTTAAATTAAACCCGTGTAAAGTTAAATCATCGAATCGGTGAAAGTATATGATATAAATCATAGATAAAATGGGACGGAAACAATGACAAATTGCAAAGTCTTACCCGGCTATTTACATTTGTGCAATCCGGATGTGGAAATTTGACAAATTCTACATCCAGCGCTCTGACCATGTCTGAAACTTTTTATTTACGGGGAGTCATCATCCTGTTTATTGTCTTGCGATATATATGCACTTCAATCTACGGACAGGTATATAATTATGTCCCGATAAATCATAATGACTTTGAAACTAATTCGTCTATTCTTGCTTCAAACAATATGAATAATCGCGTTCAACTCATTCATCTGAATACATTTTCGTCCTCACAGCTATTCTCAATGAGCAGTCTGAGAGTTTCCAAATATTTCGAGTCCTCATTTTTGGGAGTCGGTTTAAGTTTGAATAATACGAATATGGGAAACGGCATAAGCTATAATCATGTCGCGCTCGGTTGCTCGTATCGCACACTTTTACTCAACACTATCTATCTCAAACTCGGCGGAGCATACAAAATAATCGAAACAAATATTTCGTCCGGAAATTTTAATTCATTTTCAGTTGATTCACCTGAATTAACCAATTCAATGAATATTAAAACAAATATGAATCTCTCTGTTTCATTTTCATCGTCAAAAGACCGGTACTATATTTCTTTTGGCAGATTAAACGGCAATTTCCCTCGTGAAAAAACAATACCAGATATTCAATTTCCAACATACTATACAGTCAATATCGGAAATTTGATGAGCGTTCTCAGCCAGAAAAAAAATTCAGAAATTTCATATTCCGCATTCACGAAGTCGATTGATTCACCTGACAACAAGACGACATTTAGTCAATATATTAATCTGAAATTTGAACATCCTCTTACGAGAAGAAACAGCTTGTTATATGGAGCAAGAATCGGATATGCTGAAAATGCATATTTCCATCTTATTCCATTTATTTCCTGTTTTTCGAAAAAACTTGTGATCACAGCATCTTATAATTTTTATCCTGATAAAATTAAACTTCACGAAAAATATAATCCCCTAAGTCAAATTAGTTTAATATATGTGCCATGAAAACAAAAACTACATTCCTCATTCTGACAGCTATATCACTGATGTCATACGGACAGAATAAAGATATTGAATCGACTGCCGAAATAAAAAGTGTTACAATTTATAATTCTTCGGCTGAAATTAATTACAGAAAAGAGTTGATGCTTCCTGAAGGAAAGAGCACTGTTGTATTTACAGATTTAACTCCTTTTATCGTGGAGAATACAATTAATATCAGCACTTCAAGCCCCGACATAGATATCATTACCGTAACAGATAAAATTAATTATGTGAAAGAAAAAAAAGAACAAAACAATACTAATTCTGCTTTTCAGGATAGTATTGCGCGGTTAAATAATGAACTTGGTTTATTGAAATGCAAATCGGATGCACTTAACATGGAAAAAGATTTGCTTTTTAAAGGCGAATCAATCGGAGGTGTTTCCAAAGGAGTGTCAACTGCCGAAATAGAGAAAGCCTCAGCATTTTTCAGTAAAAGATATTATGAAATAACGACAGAATTGTTCGGGCAGACAGAAAAAGAAAAATCAATCAAGACCCGTCTGACTAAATTTAATAATCAGATCAATGAAACAGGGACAAATACATCTAAGGCATGTTCTGAAATTCAAATAACGGTTATTAATGCTTCTGCTAAAAATGTTATTTTTACTTTTAAATTTTTAACTGATAAAGCAGGTTGGGCTCCTGCTTATGACTGTAAATATCAGGGAACAGGTAGTCCGTTGATATTTGTCTTTCGTGCAAATGTCTTCAATGCTTCCGGCACACCCTGGGAAAATGTTGACGTGAAATTATCAACTGCCAGCCCGACAGATGGTTTTGATACACCCTCCTTAAACTCCAAAAATAAACCTTCACCACGACCAAAAACTCCAAATGTGAGTGGCGTAAAATTCAGAGATATAGAAGTTGCCAATTCAATAGCTGAATATAACATCAAACATAAGTATTCAATTCCTTCCGATTCAAAACCCTATCTGGTCGATGTGAATACTTTTGATATCAAAGCAGATTTTAATTATCTTCTCATTCCAAAACTCGATCCTTTCGGATTTCTCATGGCAAGAATTCCTGATTGGAATAAATATAATTTAATTCCCGGCACGACGAATATTTACAACAGAGGTTCCTATATGGGGAAAACATTTCTCAATACGTATGCAGAAAACGACACGCTGAGTCTTTATTTGGGAAAAGACAATAATGTTCAATCCATCCGGAAAGAATCAAATTCAACTAATCAGCAAAATATCATCGGAAATTATACCGTCGATAAGTCAGCTCTTAATATTTCGGTGAGAAATACTTCATCTGAAATACTGGTTATTCAACTTTTGGATCAGGTTCCGGTATATAATGACAATGAAAAAGTTAAATTTAGTATTGATAATATTGATGATGCGATATTTAATAAAAACGAGGGCTTATTGACATGGAATTTCAAACTCTCACCAAATGAAACCAAAACAATTGAATATAAATACGAGATAAAAGCACCGAAAAGTGAAGGTCGGGACAATTATCATGAGTATAAGAGAAAATTCAGAACTATATCTTGTCCCTCCTGGTAGCAGGAATTTACCAACTATACTGCGAAATCAAATATATTAAAGCAGCCAATGATGCGGCACCTAATTCCAATTCGCGTTTATTTACATTCTGTATAATATCGGATGGGGCATGATGAAAATCGAAATATCTTTGTGAATCGGGCATCAGTTCCAATAATGGTACATTTTGTTCTTTCAAGGGACCGATATCTGATCCACCTCCCTCGGGTGATAGTTCGGTAACTCCATAGGGTTCAAAAAACTTTTTCCAACTTTCCAGTCTCGCGATCACTTCGGGGGGACCTTCATAACTAAAACCTCGTGGAGTAAAACCACCACGATCGCTTTCAATCGCAGCGATATGTTTTTCTTTATTCATTTTCGCAAGTTCCGCATATTTTTTCCCTCCGCGCAGACCATTTTCTTCATTCATAAATAAAACCGCTCTGATCGTCCTTTTTGGTTTAATATTTAATGCCTTCATCACTCTGATTACTTCTATCGATTGAACAATACCTGCACCATCATCCTGCGCACCTTTACCCGTATCCCAACTATCGAGATGACCACCGACCACAATAAT
>JAHEYM010000258.1 GCA_023251595.1 Bacteroidota bacterium | reverse complement strand
AAATGTAATTAAAAGGAATCAGGTTTTGAACGAAAAAAGAGAAGGGCAGAAAATCTTCCGCCCTTCTTTCAATGGTAAACGTGAACAAGACTTTACGGTAGGACAATAGTATAAGTAACATTATTAATTGTTACGGTAGCATTCAGATCGCAAGTACCCGAGCCGAAGTCAAAATGTCTGACAGGTTTGTTCGAAGGTGCATAATCAAGTGTTCCCTGAATGAAAGGATGTTTACCTGCGATGCTGCAACTTCCAAAATCACGAATGAGTTGACTTGTCACTGTTACTGTGAAGGTTTCACCATTTCCTCTTGTACCACTTGCTGTTCCGGTGATTCCAACTCTTGCCATCTGCCAGTTAATCGGTGTCTGAGCATTTGTATAGGTTGTAGAAGTATTCAATAAGGTTTTTGTACGGTCGCAACTCCAGCTAATGGTATTGCCATTGGCTTTCACAACGTTAATGTTTGCGACGATGTGCCATGTTTCGTTAGTCACCGCAGGGTCGAAACCTACTGGAGTTGTGTTTGAAATAGTTTTGCTCACGATGTTGATTTGGTTTCCATCAACAACATAACCATTTGAAGTTACGGTACAGCTAAATCCCGGGTCACGATAATGTCTCGCACCACCTGTTGATGCTGAGTAATCGAAAGTTAAAACGCCGTTACGGGTACGACCATCCAAACAAGTTGAATTGTTGAAAGTAACAGTTACAATGTGTGCAATCGTGTCGCGTGTAACAGTAGCGCATGAAGAGAGAACCTGATCGGCTTCACCCATTCTATAAGAAGAAAGCCCTCCGGTACTGTTGTCAGAAGCCTGGCTTCCGATAGAGATAATGTCACTCGAGGCATTTTCAGCCATTGAGTTGTCCTTTGCACCTTCTGTGTCGGTGTCCGCTGGTGTTACATCCTTGTTTTTCTTACAAGACATAACTACTAAACCTGATGCCACTACTATAGCGGCGATCATTACTACTGATTTGATTTTTTTCATTTTTTTTGTTTTTTTATGTGTTGTTGTATAACTGTTTGATTACTTTTTGAGCCAAATGTTTAACGGTGAATGCAAAAATAGTTAATCTTTTTTTGATTTTGGAGCTAACTACCTCTTTTTCAACGAAATAATTTTCACAAAAACTTCTTTCTTTTTGACGGATTGAAGCGAAAATGGATGGATTTTGACTTTTTTGGACTGCTCAGAGGACTCGAAAAACACGTTTTTGCCTCATAAAAATGGTTTTTAGGGCGTGTCCCCTCCCCTTCGCCCCTTCGACAAGCTCAGGGACCGGGGCACGCCCAAAAAAGGCTTACAGATATATGATAAAATTCAATATTTTTTATGATCCCAGTCAAGAGTCGTAGAGCAAGCTTCAAATACCTTTGTTCGAACTAATTGGATCGTTATGGAAAAGATTTTTGATAATAAAATAGTCATTGTTACCGGGGGAAGTTTCGGTATCGGCAGAGCCACAGCGGTAGCATTTGCAAAAAGAGGTGCGAAAGTAGTTATCGCTGACTATATTGAAGATCATGAAACGCTCGATCTGATCTCGGAATTCAAAGGGATAGCCACCTTCATTAAGTGTGATGTCTCCAAAGATAAGGAGGTGAAGGCAATGATTGAAAAAACTATCTCAGTCTACGGTCGTTTGGATTATGCCTTTAATAATGCCGGGATCGAAGGTTCGTCCGCAACTACGCACGAATGTACGGAAGAAAACTGGGATCATACAATAGGAGTTAATCTCAAGGGAATTTGGTTATGTATGAAGTACGAGATTCAACAGATGCTTAAACAAGGCAAAGGTGCAATCGTGAACACCGCATCCATCGCAGGTTTGGTGGGCTTTCAGGGTTTACCTGCTTATGTCGCCAGCAAACATGGAATTATTGGGCTTACAAAAACAGCGGCTCTTGAGTATGCCAAATCCGGCGTACGTGTAAATGCAGTTTGTCCGGGTGTAATACAGACACCGATGGTTGACCGGATGACGGGAAAGAAAAAAGAAGCTGAACAACAATTTGCAAGTATGGAGCCCGTCGGCAGAATGGGACAACCGGAAGAAGTTGCAAACGCTGTGATCTGGCTTTGTTCTGATGAAGCTTCTTTTGTAACGGGAGATGCAATGGCAGTAGATGGAGGTTGGATTGCACAGTAAATATTTTATATATATTTAATAAAGTTATTTTGATGGCATTATGGATTGATCATGTTGTTATTAATAATTCTGTTTCTAGTAATTGTGTTTTTGCTCTATTTGCTGTTTGCAAAAATGCACATTGAAATTAACAGTGAGACCGAAATATATAGAATCAGGTTCAATAAATTATTAAGTATCAGTTTGAAAACAGTCAATGCTTCATTTAAATTGGAAGTAAAATTTTTATGGTGGAGAAAAACAATTGATACAAGAAGAACAAATATGAATCAGAAAAAATACGAAGAAACGCATATCAAATACGTGAGAGAAAAAAAGAAAATCAAATTGAAAGCGAATTTTAAAAAAACAATAAACATTATAAAAAGTTTTAAAATAAATAAATGTTCAATACTGATTGATACAGGGATTATGCCCTTGAATGGAATTCTTTATCCATGGTTTTATATTCTGAGCATTCGTACTAAAAAAAATATCATGATAAATTTTAAGGGTGAAAATGTGGTGATTCTTGAAATTGAAAATTCAATTGCGCGGATGTTATGGGCGTATATAAAATCATAACAAAATTAAAATTTATGATCATGAATTATGATGTAAATGAGGTAATCGGTAAATTAACCGATTTCCTGAAAAGCGAAGCGAAGACGGAGACTATTATCGGGCAACAGTTCAAGTTGGGTGAATTTATTTGCGTGCCTGTTATCGGCGTGGGGTTCGGACTAGGAATCGGAGGTGGTGAAGGTACTGATCCGAAGAAAGCTTCCGGTGCAGGTTTGGGTGGAGGCGCAGGCATAGGCATGGGCCCCCTGGGATTCCTGGTTACAAAAGGGTTGGAAATTCAATTCATCCCTACACGGCAATCAAAAGGATTAAGTGCGGTTTTCGAAAAACTTCCGGACATTCTTGAAAAATATTTTGATAAAAACAAGAACGACAAAAAAGAAGCCCCGGCATCTGTATAGATATCAAGGCTTAAATCCGGGCACATTAATTTTGTTTATTTGTGCCCGGACTTTTTCTTAATTTTGAAAATGAATATAAATGATATGAAAATAAATGAGACATGGCATAAGAATAATCCGATGCCAAAAAATGCAAATTTCGAACAACGTGTGAAATGGCATCTTGAACACCGGAAGAATTGTTCATGCCGTCCGATACCAGAGAAACTCGCCGAGAAAATGAAAGCCGCGAGAATTAATTTTTGATTTTCGCTCTACTCCGTTAACTGCAAACTATCTCTGCGTTCTTTTCTCAATTTTTCCTCAGCTTTATTAATATTTTCTATACCGGGAATTAAGGCATCTGCATTAAATGAAATACTATCGATGTTTTGTCTGACAAGAAATTCAGTAAATTCGGGATGATCACTGGGTGCCTGACCACATAGCCCTATTTTTCTTCCATTTGCCCGTGCCTTCCTGATTACCATCGCGATCATTTTCTTCGAAGCATCATTCTGTTCATCGAAGAGATTACTGATGATCGCCGAATCCCGGTCTATGCCTAACGTAAGCTGAGTCAGGTCGTTGGAGCCGATAGAAAATCCATCAAATATTTTCGCAAATTCATCGGCTAATATCACATTACTTGGTATTTCTGCCATCACATAAATTTCCAAACCATTCTCACCTCTTTTTAATCCATAATCCTCCATTATTTCGACGACCTTTTTTCCCTCACTCACGGTTCGGCAGAAGGGTATCATTAGTTTTACATTTGTTAATCCCATCTCTTCACGAACTGTTTTCATAGCTTCGCATTCCAGACGAAATCCCTCTTTGTACCTCTCACTATAATATCTCGAAGCACCACGAAAACCAAGCATCGGATTTTCTTCTTTAGGTTCAAAATCTTTGCCTCCGATCAGGTTTGCATATTCATTCGTTTTGAAATCACTCATTCTTACTATTACATCTTTCGGATAGAACGCACAGGCAATAGTTGCAACTGCGTATGATAATTTCTCGATAAAATATTTTTCCTTATCCGGATAATGATGTGTAATATTTTCAATTTCCAATTTCACTTTTTCATCTTTTAATTCATTGAATTTCACTAATGCCATCGGGTGAATTTTTATTGCATTGTTGATAATGAATTCCAATCTCATCAATCCTACACCTTCGTTTGGATAAAAAGAAAGCTGAAATGCTTTATCCGGATCACCCAATATGAGCATTGGTTTTGTTTGAGGCATTTTTATGTTTCTGAAATCAATTTCCTTCTCCTTCCAATTTTGCAAACCTTCATATATATGGCCAATTTCACCTTCTGCACATGAAACTGTAATTTCCTGACCATCCTTTATATTAAAGATTGTCTCACCGGCACCTACAACTGCGGCAACCCCAAGTTCTCTGGCCACAATGGATGCATGACTGGTTCTTCCGCCCTTGCTCGTAATAATAGCAGAAGCCTTTTTTAATATCGGGTCCCAATCGGGACTCGTAATTCCCGTTACCAATATTTCTCCCGGGTGAAACTTATCTGACTCCGATGGAGATAAAAGTATTCTTGCTTTACCGGAGGCAATTTTATTTCCTACTGCCAGCCCGGTTCCCAATTCTTTTCCTTTACCTAGCAGTGTATATTCTTTAAGCAGATATGGATTTCTTCTGCTCTGAACTGTTTCGGGTCTCGCCTGTACGATAAATAATTCACCACTCACACCGTCCTTCGCCCATTCAATATCCATAGGTTTTCCATAATGTTGTTCAATAATCATCGCCCAATTTCCGAGTTTTATTATTTCATCATCATTTAATATAAATTTTTCCTTCTTTTCGGATGGTGTCTCTATGTTCAATATATTTATATCACCGATTTCTGCATAGATCATTGTTTTGGCTTTACTACCCAATTTTTTCGAAACAATTGATTTATGACCTGATTTGAGTGCCGGTTTAAATATCAAAAACTCATCCGGAGTAATGGCACCCTGAACAATGTTTTCACCCAGACCCCAACCCCCTGAAATCAGAATCAGATTTCGGAAACCTGATTCAGGTTCGAGTGTAAAAAGAACACCTGAACACGCTTTATCTGAGCGAACCATTTTTTGCACTCCAACAGAAAGTGCAACACTCATGTGGTTAAAACCATTATCTTCTCTGTATTTGATAGCACGGTCCGTAAATAACGAGGCAAAACATTTTTGAACTGCTTTTAGTATCTGTTCTTTACCTTTTACATTCAGGAAAGATTCATGTTGTCCGGCGAAACTTGCGGAGGGCAAATCCTCTGCAGTCGCACTACTTCTGACAGCGACTTCAATTAATCTTCCGTCTCCGTACAGCACTCTATACTCGTCGGTAATCATCTTCTTTAATTCATCGGGAATTCTACCGTCTAAAATTAATTGTCTCGCTTGTTTTCCGGTTTCTTTGAGATTGGAAAAATTAATTGTGTCGAGATTTGTCATAAGCGCAGAAAGCTTTACCCTGATCTTATTATAATCGAGGAATTTCCAATAAGCGGAACTGGTAGTGGCGAATCCGTCAGGAACATTAATTCCCTTAGGGCTTAAGACATGAAACATTTCACCCAGAGACGAATTTTTTCCGCCTACATCGGCAAGGTCTGCTAAAGTTATTTTACTGAATTTCCTGACCAATTCCGGTGATTCAATTTTGATTATATTTTCCATAATTGTTTATATTTTGTTTTTAAGTATATAGTTAAATCCATTTTAACAATGGGAAATCACCCCTGAACGCAAGTAATTTATGTTTGGGATACACCCTGAATCCATGCTCATAAACGCCCGACTGTGTGATCGGGATACTGCCACTAAATGTTACCTGATTACCCTGAATTGCAACAGGAGACAATTCGGTTTTAAATATAATTTTATCAAACTCATCTCCATCCTTTTGTTTATTAATAAAAATTACTTCCAGACCGATATCGTCAGTAGTAAGTTCACCGATGTCAAGCGCAACGGAAGGTTTAAGTTCTGAACCCAGCGGAAAGGC
>JAHEYM010000257.1 GCA_023251595.1 Bacteroidota bacterium | reverse complement strand
AAAAAGGATTTAACAATTCGATGGCGAATGGTCCTCTTGCAGGATACGAACTCGAAGGTATGAAAGTAACATTGATCGACGGGTCTTTCCATGCGGTCGATTCAGATGCACTTTCTTTCGAAATTGCCGCATCACACGCTTTCCGTGCTGCTGCACAGAAAGCCAAGCCGGTCCTTCTCGAACCCATTATGAAGGTAGAAGTTGTTACTCCCGATCTTTATATGGGTGATGTTATGGGCGATCTTAATAAACGTCGTGGACATCTCGAAGGGGTCGATACAAGGGCGGGTGCTCAGGTTATTCGTGCGAAAGTTCCACTGTCGGAAATGTTTGGTTACGTCACGACTCTACGTACTATCACTTCAGGACGAGCTTCTTCCACTATGGAATTTGATCACTACGCTCAGGTTCCAAAAGCAATTGCTGATGAAGTAATTGCAAAAGTGAAGGGTAAAGCAGCAGAAGTTAACAGTTAATCATTATCATCGAAAACAATATCTATACATATACATTTAAAGTAAACCAAATCAGAATAAAATGAGCCAGCGAATCCGGATTAAGTTAAAATCTTACGACTACAATCTGGTAGATAAATCAGCCGAGAAAATTGTGAAAACCGTTCGGACAACGGGTGCAATCGTTTCAGGACCGATTCCTCTGCCAACTGAAAAGAGGATTTATACGGTACTCCGTTCGCCACACGCCAACAAGAAAGCGCGTGAGCAGTTTCTCCTATGCTCTTATAAACGTCTTCTCGACATATACAGCAGTACAACAAAAACTGTAGATGCATTGATGAAATTAGAGTTGCCGAGTGGTGTGGAAGTAGAAATCAAAGTGTGATAATTCTTAGGGATAATAAATTAAAGAAAATAGAATAAAATAAAATGGCTGGAATAATCGGCAAAAAAGTTGGAATGACAAGCATCTTCGATGAAGAGGGAAGAAATATCCCCTGCACCGTAGTTCAGGTAGGTCCTTGTGTTGTGACACAAGTAAAAACCACTGAGACAGATGGCTATGCCGCTATCCAACTCGCCTTCGACGACAAAAAAGAAAAACATACAACCGCGGCGATGAAAGGTCATTTTGCCAAGGCAAGCACAACTCCAAAACGCAAACTTGTAGAGTTCAGCGACTTTGGTAGCGAACCGAAACAAGGTGATATCATCAATACTTCACTCTTTGCTGAAGGCGAATATGTTGATGTTATTGGAAACAGTAAAGGAAAAGGTTTCATGGGTGTTATCAAAAGACACGGTTTTGGTGGCGTAGGCGGAACTACACACGGTCAGCATAATCGTCTTCGTGCACCGGGTTCTATGGGTGCTTCATCCGACCCATCACACGTATTTAAAGGGAAAAGACTGGCAGGAAGAACCGGCGGAAACAGCGTCAAAACGAAAAACCTGCAAATCGTAAAAATATTGCCGGAACAAAATGTAATGCTGATCAAAGGTGCATTGCCCGGACATCATGGTTCTTATCTTATTGTCGAAAAATAAAATGGACATCAAAATTGTAGATATCAACGGAAAAGAAACCGGACGGAAAGTTACGCTTCCCGAAATTCTGGATAGCACTGTACCGAACGATCACGCTATTTATCTGGATGTGAAACAGTATATGGCAAATCAACGTCAGGGTACGCATAAATCCAAGGAGAGAGCAGAAATTGCGCGTACCACAAAAAAGCTGAAACGTCAGAAAGGTACCGGTGGTGCCCGTGCCGGCAGCAGAAAATCACCTCTGTTTATCGGTGGTGGTAGAGCATTCGGTCCGAGACCCCGCGATTACAACTTCAAGCTAAATAAAAAACTTAAAAAGCTGGCCCGTCTCTCCGCATTGGCTTACAAAGTAAAACAAAATGAGATCATGGTAGTGGAGGATTTTCATTTCGAAAAAGCCAGTACCAGAAAATTCTCAGAAGTAATGAAAAATCTTCAGTTAACAGGAAAAAAAACCTTACTGATACTAGATAAAAACGACAAAAATCTTCACCTCTCTTCACGAAACCTGAGTCGTTCAAAAACAACTACACCAGGCGAATTAAACACCTATGATTTGCTTAACGCACAGCATCTTTTGTTCTTCGAAAGTTCTGTGAAGCAACTCGAAACCGTAATATAAAATGAAAGTCCTAAAAGAACCAATCATCAGCGAGAAGATGACCAACCTCGGTAAGAGTGGGGTCTATTGTTTTATTGTCGATCCGATTGCAAATAAGTTGCAAATCCGTCAGGCAATTGAAAAGATGTACCAGGTTACGGTCGCTGACGTGAACACGATGAGATACCTAGGGAAAAAGTCATCTAGAATGACAAAAGCCGGAGTAGTTGCGGGTAAAAAACCGAACTTCAAAAAAGCAATCATCACCCTGAAAAAAGGAGATATCATCGACTTCTACAGTTCAATTTAATATTTCTACCCGAGAATAAATAGTCAGAAAAAATGGCCATTAAAAAATTCAGACCGATTACACCAGGTCAACGGTTCAAGGCAATCAGCGATTATGCTGATATCACTGCCTCTGTTCCCGAAAAATCGCTTCTCGCCCCTCAAAAAAGATCGGGCGGAAGAAATAATTCAGGGAAGATGACTATGCGCTATATGGGCGGTGGTCACAAAAAACAATATCGTATAATCGATTTCAAAAGAGATAAATTCGGTATTCCGGGCATCATTCAAAGTGTGGAATACGATCCAAACCGTACCGCTAGGATCGCGCTAGTTTATTACAACGACGGCGAAAAAAGATATATCATCGCTCCAAACGGAATTAAAGTCGGACAGACTATTCTCTCGGGAGAAGGTTCACCTCCTGAAATCGGAAATGCACTCTTTCTGAAAGATATTCCATTAGGAACAGTTATTCACAATATCGAATTGCGTCCGCATCAGGGTGCAGCATTGGCTCGCAGTGCTGGTACGTACGCGAATCTTGCCAACCGTGAAGGAAAATATGCAGTACTGAGAATGCCTTCAGGTGAGACACGCATGATTCTGGTAACCTGTATGGCAACAATCGGGTCTGTTTCAAACTCGGATCACCTAACAGAAAAGCATGGTAAAGCCGGTCGGAAACGCTGGTTAGGAAGAAGACCTCGTGTCAGAGGTGTCGCGATGAATCCTGTCGATCACCCAATGGGTGGTGGTGAAGGAAGAGCGTCAGGCGGTCACCCAAGATCAAGAAAAGGACTTCTCGCGAAAGGCAAGAAGACCCGTCACCCGAACAGATCTTCGACCAAACACATCATCGAAAAACGCAAGAAATAATTCATAATCAATCTCTGAAAATCAACATAATCAATAATCAAAAATGGCTCGTTCGCTAAAAAAAGGTCCGTTCATAGATTTCAAGCTCGAAAAGCGTGTATCTAACATGAATGAAACGAAGAAAAAATCAGTATTGAAAACGTGGTCGAGACGATCAACAATTTCTCCTGATTTCGTTGGTCATACCATCGCTGTCCATAACGGCAACAAATTTATTCCTGTTTATGTAACAGAAAATATGGTCGGACATAAACTTGGCGAATTCGCTCCCACAAGGACTTTCAGAGGTCATAGTGGAAATAAAGATAAACCAGCAACCTAACCCTTTCAGATTAAAAGAACATGGGAGTCAGAAAACGTAATGTAGCAAACGATCGGAAAGATGCGATGAAAAAAATCGCCTTTGCGAAGCTAAATAATTGTCCGACATCACCCCGGAAAATGAGACTTGTAGCCGATATGGTACGTGGTAAAAAAGTGGATGAAGCATTGCATCTTCTCAAATTCTCTACAAAAGAGGCTTCGGGTAGAGTAGAGAAACTTCTGCTTTCTGCATTATCAAACTGGCAGCAAAAAAATGAAGGCAAAAGAATCGAAGATGCAAATCTCTGCGTGTCTCAGATCTTTGTCGACAGCGGCAGGATGATGAAAAGAATTTCGCCCGCTCCGCAAGGACGTGCCAACAGAGTTCGAAAAAGATCAAATCACGTAACAGTAATTCTTGATAGTAAAATAATTGCACCTAAGAAAGAAGTGGCAGAAACCACTCCTTCAGTATCATAAACAATTTTGATTAAACATTGAATGGGACAAAAAGCAAATCCAATTGGCAATAGGCTCGGAATAATCCGGGGATGGGATTCGAACTGGTACGGTGGAAGAAATTATGCCGATAAACTGGTAGAAGATGAGAAAATCAGAAAGTATCTGATGGCCCGTCTGGCAAAAGGTGGTGTATCGAAAATCATCATTGAACGCACCTTGAAACTTATTACAGTAACCATCAACACTGCACGTCCGGGTATCGTCATTGGTAAGGGGGGTGGTGAAGTGGATAAGATCAAAGAGGAGTTGAAAAAACTCACAAAAAAAGATGTTCAGATCAATATCTATGAAATAAAAAGACCGGAATTGGATGCTCAGTTGGTGAGTGACGGAATCGCCCGTCAACTTGAAGCAAGAATTTCATTCCGTCGTGCCATCAAAATGTCGATTGCCTCCACCATGAGAATGGGAGCAGAAGGAATCAAGGTAATGGTTTCCGGACGATTGGGTGGTGCAGATATGGCACGTAGTGAACAATACAAAGAAGGAAGAACACCTCTGCATACATTCAGAGCAGACATCGATTACGCTCTGGGTGAGGCTCAGACTACATACGGCAAGATCGGTGTAAAAGTGTGGATCTGCAAAGGTGAAGTATATGGAAAACGTGATCTTTCACCAAACATCGGAGTCTCCTCTACCACCAAGGCAGGATTGCCGGGAGGAATGGGACGTGATGACCGTAAAATGGGCGGTGGCGGCGGAAGAAGAGACCGTGACAAAGACAAAAATTCAAAATCAGACAGAAGAAGATAATAAGTTAATCAGGCTTAATTGCCATACCGAAAGTATTGAACTAAGATGTTACAGCCAAAGAAAACAAAATTCAGAAAAATGCATAAAGGCCGCGTGAAAGGCAATGCAAAACGCGGACACGAGATATCGTTTGGCTCTTTCGCCCTGAAATCGTTGGAAGCAGGATGGATCTCCGGAAAACAAATCGAAGCGGCAAGGGTTGCCGTGACAAGGTTTATGAAACGTGAAGGTCAGATCTGGATCAGATTGTTCCCCGATAAACCTATTACCCGCAAGCCTGCTGAGGTAAGGATGGGAAAAGGAAAGGGAGCCCCTGAGTTCTGGGTTGCAGTTGTGAAACCGGGAAAAATCATCTTCGAAGCAGAAGGTGTGGATGAAAAAACAGCAAAAGAAGCTCTTCGTCTCGCCGCCCAGAAATTGCCCGTGAATACGAAGTTTATCAGAAGAAGAGATTACACAGAAGCAGTTTAATATATATATATACAATCAAAGTGAAACACGCCGATATTAAAGAATTGTCAACAGACGAGATCCGCGAGCGGATTACGTTCGAACACGACAACTATGTACAAATGAAATTGCATCATGCGGTTTCTCCGCTCGAGAATCCTTTGAAACTTCGTTATTCCCGTCGCATGATTGCACGGTTGAAAACTGAGTTTAAGAATCGAAAAGACAAAGAAATTGTAAAAACTTCTCCCCCCAAAGCATAATCACTGAATTAAAATAGTATCTATTAATCCACATGGAACTAACAAGAAAATTACGTAAAGAAAGAACCGGATTGGTCACAAGCAGCAAAATGGATAAGTCTATTGTTGTTGCGGTAGAACGCCGGATCAAACATGCCAAGTACGGTAAGTTCATCAAGAAAACCACGAAGTTCATGGCGCATGATGAAACCAATACCGCAGGTTTGGGAGATAGAGTGAAAATAGCCGAAACAAGACCTCTCAGCAAAAACAAATGCTGGAGATTGGTAGAAGTTCTGGAAAAAGCAAAATAAGTTCAACATACAACGATGATACAGCAGGAATCAAGATTAACAGTCGCTGATAATAGCGGAGCCAAAGAAGTGCTCTGCATCCGGGTTCTGGGTGGAACAAGGAAAAAATATGCAAGTCTGGGCGATAAAATTGTCGTTACCGTGAAGCATGCATTGCCTTCAGGTAACATAAAAAAAGGAACTGTATCAAAGGCAGTCATCGTTCGGGTGAAAAAAGAGGTCCGTAGAAACGACGGGTCTTATATCCGATTTGACGACAATGCGGTGGTTCTGTTAACTGCAACTG